>JBIJBH010000420.1:0-3558 GCA_044345315.1 Lysobacteraceae bacterium | reverse complement strand
GGGATGACCTTGGTGATCACCGCCGAGCCGGCCACCGCGGCAGCGGCGAACTTGGCCTTGCTGCCGGATCGGCTCATGGCCCGGCGGATGGCCTCGCCCACGGCCTCGACCTCGACGATGTTCTTCTCGGCGACGGCGTTCGGCGGCAAGGGCTCGACCGCGTAGTGTTCCACCCGATAGCGGTCGCCGGCCCGAGACAGCTGCAGGAGCTTGACGGCGGTCGAGCTGATGTCGACACCCACCAGAGGTGACTGATTTTTGGCTAACAGTCCCACTTTTTCCCCTTCCCACGCGCGCTTACGCGCGTTACGTGTCCCAATACATTAAATAACGGACTTTTCTCCGCATGGCAACTACCCCCTGCCCCGGATCGCTCCGGGAGTGAACTCTGTCACGGCCCGGTCGGGCCCTCGTCCCGCCCCGCGGAGATGTTGGGCGGGAGGCCGGACCGGGGCCGGACCGGACCCGGGCCGGGCGCGCGCGAGACCCGCCGGTGACGCCGGGGGCGCCCCTCCCCTGACCGGGGCCGCCCCTCACCTGGCCGGGGGCGACGTGGCCGCCCCCTATAATCCGCTTCTTCATTCGTACACCTTCCGACCCCAGGATTCCCCCACCCATGTCCCGAATCCGCCGCTTCCTGCGCTGGGCCTTCCTGCTGTGCCTCGCCGGCCTGCTGCTCGGGGGAGCCGCCTTCGGCATCCTCTATTACAGCGTCTCGTCCAAGCTGCCGGACGTGCAGACCCTGCGCACGATCGAGCTGCAGGAGCCGCTCTACGTCTACGCCCGCGACGGCCGCCTGATCGGCCTGTTCGGCGAGACCCGCCGCTACCCGGTGGAGATCGGCAAGGTGCCGAAGCGGCTGAAGGACGCCTTCATCGCGATCGAGGACGCCAGCTTCTACCAGCACAAGGGCGTGGACCCGGTCGGCGTGGCGCGCGCGATCTGGCAGATCGTCTCCACCGACAAGCAGCGGGTGGCGGGCGGTTCGACCATCACCCAGCAGGTCGCGAAGATGTTCTTCCTCAGCTCCGAGTACAGCTACAAGCGGAAATTCGCGGAAATGCTGCTCGCGATGAAGATGGAGAAGGAACTGAGCAAGGACGAGATCTTCGAGCTGTATCTCAACAAGAGCTTCTTCGGCAACCGCGCCTACGGCGTCGCCGCTGCGGCCGAGTTCTACTACGGCAAATCGCTCGACCAGCTGACCCTCGACGAGATGGCCGCGCTGGCCGCGACCCCCAAATTCCCTTCCAGCGGCAACCCGCTGAGCAACCCGGCGCGCAACAAGATCCGCCGCGACTACGTGCTGACGCGGATGGTTGAGCTGAAGATGCTGTCCGCGGACGAAGCGCGCGCGGCGCAGGCGGCGCCGATGCACGCCAGCCCGCACGAGCGTCCGATCGAGGTCTCGGCGCCCTACGTGGCCGAGATGGTGCGCCAGGAGATGATCGAACGTTTCGGCCCGGAGGCCCTGACCAAGGGCTACCACGTCGTCACCACCATCGACCCGGCGATGCAGGCCGCGGCCGACAAGGCGGTGCGCGACGGCCTCGGCACCTACGACCGCCGCCACGGCTGGAACCCCAAATCGATGCCCTACCTCGACCTGCCCGCGGGCGAGGACCTGAAAACCTCCGCCGGCCGCCTGCGCGCCTACCCGGCCCAGGGCGAGCTGCGGTCGGCGCTGGTGCTCGGCACCCAGGGCCCGAATGCGCAGGTCGTGCTGGTCGACGGCACCGTGCTCGACCTCGGTCCCGCGGCCTCGCGCTGGGGCAAACCGCCGGGCGCGCTGCTCAAGCGCGGCGACGTGACCCGGGTGCGCCGGATCGAACCCGACGCCAGGGCCGAGAGCAAGGACACCGCACCGGCCGCCGGCCAGACCGCCGCCGCAGCGCCGGCCGGCCCGGTCGAGTGGCGCCTGGAGCAATTGCCGCGGGCGGAGTCGGCGCTGGTCTCGATGGATGCCGACACCGGCGCGCTGCGCGCGCTCGTCGGCGGCTACAGCTTCGCCGGCAACAAGTTCAACAACGCCACCCAGGCGCGCCGGCAGCCGGGCTCCTCGTTCAAGCCCTTCATCTACGCGGCCGCTTTCGAGCGCGGCTACAACCCGGCCTCGATCGTGCTCGACGCCCCGGTCGTGTTCCGGATGCGCGCCGGCAAGGTCTGGCGGCCGCAGAACGACGGCGGCGGCTTCGCCGGTCCGGTGCGGGTGCGCGAGGCGCTGGTGCAGTCGCGCAATCTGGTCTCGGTGCGCATGCTCGATGCGATCGGCGTGGATTACGCGCGCAAGTACATCACCCAGTTCGGCTTCCGCGAGGAAGAACTGCCGCCGAACCTGTCGATCTCGCTGGGCACGCCGTCGCTGACCCCGCTGTCGGTGACCCGCGGCTACGCCGCCTTCGCCAACGGCGGTTTCCGCGTCGACCCGTGGTTCATCGACGAAGTCCGCGACCGCGACGGCAAGGTCGTCTACAAGCACAAGCCGGCGATCGCCTGCCGCGCCTGCGGCGCCGGCGCCGCAGGCCAGCCGCTGGCCCCGGCGACCACCGTCGTCGACGGCTTCGACCTCGGCCCCGCGGCCGGCGCGACCACCGCGACCGAGCCCAAGGCGACGACCACCGGCGACAAGAAGCCCGAACCGCCGGCCAGCCTGCCTGCCGACGCGGTGCTCGCCCCGCGCGCGATGGACGAACGCATCGCCTACCAGATCACCTCGATGATGCGCGACGTGGTCCTGCGCGGCACCGCCACCGACGCCCGCCGCCTCGGCCGCGATGACATCGGCGGCAAGACCGGCTCGACCAACAACCACCGCGACGCCTGGTTCGCCGGCACCGGCGGCAACCTCGTCACCGCGGTGTGGGTCGGCAAGAGCGACAACACCTCGCTCGGCTACCGCGAATACGGCGGCAAGGCCGCGCTGCCGATCTGGATCGACTACATGAAGGTCGCGCTGGAGGACGTGCCGGTCGCCTCCAACGACCCGCCGGCCGGCATGGTCAAGGTCGCGGTCACCGCCAGCGGTCAGCTGCTGCCGACCACCGGCAGCGGCGGCATCGTCGAGTACGTGAAGGTCGAGGATCTCGAACGCATGGAGAGCTTCGTCGACTACGGCAGCGACGAGGCGATGCCCAGCGAGGAATCGTTCGACATCTTCTGAGAGCCTGTCCGATATCTCCGCATACACCGCGCTGAGCCTGTGGGCATGCGCGGCAAGGAGGAGCGAGGGAGTGGACGTCCGTCCACGACCGGGCGAGGACGCCGCGGCGTGCGTCCACAGGCTCAGCCCTGCGGGTCGCGCCACGGCGACCTGCCAGCGCCCGCGCGGGGCGCCGAAGGCATCCGGGCGCGGTCGAAGACCGCGCCCGCCGCTGCCGCCGAGAAATCAGGCGGCGGTCAGTTCGTCGAGATCGAAGTAGCCGTTGTAGCCCTTCATGTACACGGCGGCGCGGTGGCCGAAGAGCACCATCGCCTCGGTCCGGGTCTCCAGCTCGCCGTAGCCATCGCGCCGCGAGCGCACCCTGGCGCCCACCGGATGCCGGGCGTTCCAGTCCGCGA
>JBIJBH010000520.1:0-2532 GCA_044345315.1 Lysobacteraceae bacterium | reverse complement strand
CGCCGCCGACAGGCCGGAAGACGATGCCTCGGGCGCGGCCGGCGCCGTCTCGGCCGCAACCTCAGCGGGTGCAGGAGCGGGCGCAGGAGACGCAGCGGCGGGCGCGGCCGGGGCTGGGGATGCCTGGATCAGCGCATCCAGCTCGGCTTCCGGGGTCTGCGCGCGGATCGTGAGCACCAGGCGGGTCAGCACTTCGCCGGGGCCCAGTTCGACGAACTCCGGCTCCCGGCCGTCGCGCCGCGCCTGCGCCAGCAGGTACTGCACGCTCTCCGACCAGCGCACGGTGCTGGCGATCTGGTCGGCCAGCGTTACGGACGCGCGGTGACGTTGGCGATGACCGGAATCCGCGGCGCCGAGAAGCTCACCCCGGCCAGATGCTCGCGGAACTGCTCCATCGCCTCGCGCATGAACACCGAATGGAACGCGCCGCTGGTCGCCAGCGGGAAGAAGCGCGCGCGTCCCTTCTTGAACAGCGATTCGGCCTGGGCGACTTCCTCGCGCAGGCCCGACACCACGATCTGGGACGGCGAGTTGTAGTTCGCGAGATAGACGTTGCGCAGACCGCCCGCGCGCAGCGTCTCCTCGATTTCCTCGCGCGAGGCGTTGAGGATCGCCGCCATCGCGCCGCCTTTCGCCCGGCTCATCAGCTCGCCGCGCTTCTGCACCAGGCGCAGCCCGGTCTCGAAATCGAAGCAGCCGGCGGCCATCAGGGCGTCGAACTCGCCGAGACTGTGGCCGAGCACGGCTTCCGGGTCGCGCCCGCCTTCGTCTTCATGGCGCGCGAAGTAGGCGAGCGCATTGACCACGTACAGCGCCGGCTGGGTGAACTGGGTCTGCCCCAACTCCTCGCGGGGATTCTCCAGACACAGCTCGCGGATCGAATAACCGAGAATCTCGTCGGCCTGCCGGGTACGCTCGGGGAAACGGTCGAACAGGGCCTCGCCCATGCCCTTGGATTGGGCGCCCTGGCCCGGAAACATGTAGATCTTCATTGCGTTCGTCTCGATGCTTGAGCAGATGATCCATGGCGTCGGTGGCGCGCTTCGCGCAGGCGCGGGTGCGGACGCCGCGCTGCCGATGCCGCCGATCCTCCCGCCGCGACCGCGGTCGGTCAGCTCTTGGCGTGGATGATGTCGGCCAGCGCGTCGATGTTTTCGGCGCGGGCCAGATCGACCATCGAAATCTCCAGCGACAGCGACTCCAGCGTCATCATGATGATGTCGGCGCGATCCACGGAATTGGCGCCCAGGGCCTTCAGGGAATCGCCCTGTTTGAACGGATGGTCCGCCAGCGCGGGCAACACCTCCCGCGCGTGGCGATAGAGGGTGTCGAGGATCTCTTGCTTGTCGATGCTCATGATCTGCAGTACTCCTTGGAATTGGGAATGACTCCGATTGCCGGCGAGGGCCGCGGTCCGGCGCCCGGGCCGTGAACGGCGGCCGGCGTTCCGGCGAATTGTCGCCTGTTTGAGCGCGTGGCGGCTACGGCGGCCCTTGCCCGCCCCAGATGCGGCGCGGAAAACGGCCTGCCGCCCGGTGGCGACGCGCCCTGCCGGCATGGGCTTTGGCGGCCGCGGCCCACTCCATACGCCGGCGTGCGCCCGATTCCGGCGGCATCGCCGGACAGCGCTGGAGCGCGGCCGCGCCCCGGCCCTCGCTGGCGCGCGGCCGGGCCCCCGCGCGCTCCGCCGCCGCCGTGCCGGCGGGCAATGCGGAAAGCGAAGTACGATAGCGGGCCGGCGATCCCGGCCCGCACGCGCGAAGTTCGCGCCCATCCGCGGCCGATCCGCGACCTTCGTCGCCGCCGCGCGATCCCGCGGAATCCGGCCCCGGCCGCACTCCGGGACGGCGCGTGGCGACGCCGGGACGACGCGGAGTCCGGAACCAGAACGAAACGGAGCAGGCATGACCGATTGGAGCAGGGAGCTCGGCGCGGCCCTGGCGTCGCACGAGCCCGAGAGGATGCGGCAAGCGCTTTCGCAGGTGCCGCAGTGGGCGATGCGGCAGGCGATTCCGGCGCTGGAACGGATGGCCGACGACTGCGAACGCGACGGACGCCTGCAGGACGCCCTCTTCCATCGCGACTGCATCGTCGATGCCGCGCCGGAGCACGATGCGGCGCGCAAGGCGCGCGCGACGCTGCGCCTGCGGCTCGGGCTGCATCGCGAGGCGCTCGACGACGCACGGCGATCGCTGTCCGCACGGGAAGACGACGCCGAGGCCCTGCGCATCGCCGGTGCCGCCCACGAAGGCCTGGGCGAAGCCGACGAGGCCCTGTCCGCCTACCGCCGCTCGCTCGCGCTCTCGCCGGATCCGGCACTGGCCGAGCGCGTGCGGACCCTGAGCGAGCGCCAGCGCACCGCGGAAGCGCTGCGCCGCAACTTCGATCCGACCGCACCGCAGCCTGCAGCCGAGGCGGAGCCGCCGCTCAAGCCGGCGACGCGCTTCGACCCGGCCCTGCGCGACGACCCGGCCCTGCCGGCGGACGCCGAAGGCTTCCGGATCGACGGCATCGCGCGCCTGCTCCAGCGCT
>JBIJBH010000235.1:0-6142 GCA_044345315.1 Lysobacteraceae bacterium | reverse complement strand
AACCAGCGCAACTGCTTGCTGCCGTCCGCCGCGGCCGCGCGGATCTCGTCGAGCACCGCATCCTCCAGCTGGAATATCGCGCGTACCGTGCCGCGGCCTGGCTTGAGGAAACGGATGTCGCCGGCCTGGTCCCAGACCATGTAATCGCGACCCAGCGCATGCAGCGTCAGCAACATCCAGAACGGGTCGGTCATCGCGAACAGGCTGCCGCCGAAATGGGTGCCGACGTAGTTGCGGTTCCAGCGGCGCATGCGCAGTTCGACCTCGGCGCTGCGCCAGTCCTCGCCGATCGCGCGCACATGCACGCCGGCGAACAGGAACGGCGGCCACAGGTTGAGGATGCGGCGCAGGCTTCGCGCCGTGATCGCACGCGCCATGCCGGGTCAGACCAGCAGCAGCGAGGCCATGCTGCGGCGATAGCGGCCGACCAGGTCCACGTCCTCGATCACGCGGAAGGCATCGAGCAGGGCGAGCCGCGGCAGGCCGTCGCGGAAACCGCGGTCGCGGCGCAGCATTTCGAGGAATTGCTCCAGCCCTTCCTCGGAGCGCCCGGCGACGATCCGGTGCACGCCGAGCAGATGACGCGCGCCGAGGTCTCCCGGATCGGCCGCGATCGCCGCTTCCAGCGCTTCCGGCGCGGGCGCGCCGGCGAGCAGCGCGGCGAAGCCGAGGCGGGCGCGGGCGCGGACCGCGCGGTCGTCGGTGGCGAGATTGGCCGGCAGGCCGTCGAGCAGGCGTTCGGCCTCGGCGGCGGCGCCGGTGCCCAGCAGCGCCAGCGCCAGGTCGAGCTTGAGCTCGGCCTTGTCCGGTGCGGCCTCGATCTCGGCGCGCAGGCGCGCGACTTCGGCCTGCGGGTCGATGGTCTCCGCAGCCTGCTCTTCGGCGGGTTCTTCCGGCGCTGCCGCAGCGGGTTCGATGCCGTGGTGCTTGAGGAATTCGCGCAACTGGCCTTCCGGCAGCGCGCCCTGGAAACCGTCCACCAGTTGCCCGTCCTTGACCAGGACCACGGTCGGGATCGAACGGATCTGGAAGGCCGCGCCCAGTTCTTGCTCGGCTTCCACGTCGACCTTGGCCAGCCGGAACGCGCCGCCGAATTCGCCGGCGAGCTTCTCCAGGATCGGGCCGAGGGTCTTGCACGGGCCGCACCATTCCGCCCAGAAATCCAGCAGCACCGGCGTCTGCAGCGAACGCTGGAGGACCTCCGCCTCGAAGTTCTGCGCAGTGGCGTCGAAGACGTGGGGAGCGGTGGCGGTCATGGACGGTTCCGTGAGAGAGAGCGGCTTCTATTGTGCCAGCCCGCGCGGATTGCAAGGCGACCGGACGCGCGGCCGGCGCTCATTCGCGATCGAACAACAGGTTCGCCGGCGAGTATTGATCGGTCAGCGGACGCACGCCCTCGGGCCGCGGCTGCGGCACGGCTTCCAGTTCGGCGGCATCGATCCCGATCGTCCACAGCCGCGGCTGCAGGGCGGCGCCGCGCGCGCGCATCGCCTCGGCGGTCGGCAGCCCGTCGCGGCCGGCGAGGATGATCCGGTTGCCGAGGGTCAGATCCACGATCCGGGTCTCGCCGAACACCGCCTGATAGGTCGCGGCCTCGTACGGCGCCAGTGGCCCGCGGGCGAAGGTGTTGGAGGCGACCACGCCGCCCGGCGCGAGCAGCGATTTCACCTCGGACACGAATTCGCGGGTCATCAGATGCTCGGGCACGTAGACCCGTTCGTAGGCGTCGATCACGACCAGGTCGTAGCGCCGGCCCAGTCGCGCCTGGCGGCGCACGAACACGCGGCCGTCGCCGATGTGGGTGCGCAGTTTCGGGTCTTCGCGGTAGCCGAAATGACGCCGGGCGGCGTCGACGACCGCCGGGTCCAGTTCGACCACATCGATCTCCAGCGCCGGATCGATCCGCCGCATCGCGCGCGGGATCACGCCGCCGCCGAGACCGATCACCAGCACCCGTCGCGCCTGCGGATGCGCCAGCAGCCCCGCGAACACGCCGCGGGTGTAAGGCACCAGCAGCAGGTCCGGCATGTTGGGTCGCAGGCAGGTCTGCAGGCCGTGGCGACGGGCGAAGGACAGGCAGCGGACGCCGTCGGCGTTTTCGGTCACCAGGATGTCGCGGTACATCGATTTTTCGCGATGCACGATCCGGCCCGAATCGGCCTCGTCCGACGCCGCGCAGCCAGCGAGCGCGAGCGCGGCGGCCAGCAGCAGCGCGCGCGGATCAGGACGCACGCCGGCGGTCCGCCAGGCACAGCGCCGCGCCGATCGCGAACGAGGTCGCGATCAGGCCGAGGATGATCTGGTCGATCTCGAACAGCAGCACCAGATAGAAAGTGGTCAGCAGGGTGCCGCCGGCGGAGCCGAGGGTCGAGGCGAAATACAGCCGGCCCGCGGACTGCCCGGAATGCTCCAGATCGCGGACCAGCAGGCGCACGGCATACGGCGAGACCATGCCCGAGAACACGGTCGGCGCGCTGAACATGACCAAGGCGGCGAGCAGCGCGCCGTAGCGCGGATCGGCGATCGCGAAGGAGATCGCGTCGAACGCGGCGTCGCCCCAGAGCACCAGCGGCAGGGCGAAGATCGCCTCCGCCATCAGCAGCAGGCCGAGCCCGGTCGGGGTCGGCCGGCGCAGCGACAGCTGGCCGCCGATCAGATAGCCCACCGCCAGCGCGGCCATGAACACCGCGATCAGCGCGCCCCAGACGAAGATCGAACTGCCGAAGTACGGCGCCATCAGCCGCCCGCCCAGCAGTTCCACGCCCATCACGAAGAAACCGCTCCAGCCGGCCGCCAGATACAGCGCGGGGTTGCGCCAGCGGCCGCCGGCGGCCCCGGGACTGGCGGCGGTCCGGGCGGGCGGTGCTGCATCGGCGGCAGAAGCGGCAGGAGCGGACATGCGGCGGGCCCTCGGTGGCGGCCCGGCATTGTGCCAGCCCGTGGCTTTCCGGACGGAATGTCATGTGTGCTTGACATCGAGAAATGATGATGTAAAGTTCAACGCACATTTTGTATGACGAGAGAGACATCCATGCTGCAATCCGTCTGGTGGCGCTGGGGGCTGGTCGTGTTGGCCGGTGTTGCGCTGTGGTTGTTGGTGGCCGGTCCGGGCCAGGTGATGGGCCGCGATCCCGGCCCCGTGGGCATGGCCCTGCTGGTGCTCAGCGCCTGGGGACTGATCGATGCGGTCGGCCGGCTGCCGCGGGAGACGCTGCTGGCGTCCGCTTCGCCCGCGGAGTGGTATGCGCGCATCGGTCTCGGCTTCAATCTGATCGCGATGCTGTATCTGTTCGCGAAGTCGTCCGCGCTCGGCGACGCGCCGCTGCAGGAGGATCCGCACGCTGCGGCGATCGGCCGCAATCTGGTCATGCTGCTGATCGCGTGGCTGGTGATCACCGGTGTGCTGGCCTCGCGCTGGAAGGGGATTCCCGAGCTGGACGAACGCGACCGCGAGATCGCCGCCAAGGCCTCCGAATGGGGACGCGGAGCGCTGATCTTCTGCATCATCGGCATCGCGATCACGCTCGGTTTCTCGCCCGTCGACCGGCTCGCCTGGGTCAGTCAGCCGATGATCGCCTACCTGCTGGTGTTCGGCCTGCTGTGGGGCTGGCTGTGCGAGTACGCGGCGATGCTCCTGCTGTATCGCAGCGATCGACGGGCGCAGGCATGATGGTCTTCATCGCAGCGGGTGAGCCGGGATGAGCGCGCCTCCGATCGACAATTGCATCCGGCGTCTGCGCTTCGAACACGGTGAGATGACCCAGGAAGCGCTGGCGCAGTCCTGCGGCGTCACCCGGCAGACGATCATCGCTCTGGAAGCCGGTCGCTACGGCCCGTCGCTGGAGCTGGCGTTCCGGATCGCGCGGACATTCGGCGTCGGTGTCGAGGAGGTGTTCCAGTGGAAGCAGGGCGCATGAATCTCCGAACCGCTTTCCTGCGCCATGCGGGTACCTCGGCACTGCTTTCGGCGCTGCTCGCGGCGGCCATTGCGGGCGCAGCGCTCGATGGCTATTCGCATCGCGACTTCCCGCTGGCCTATCTCGGCGCCGAGGGCATTCCCGGCGCGGGCGCGTTCAATCTGTTCGCTTTCCTGCTGCCCGGACTGCTCGCGTTCGCGGTCGCTTGGCGCCTGCGTGCAGGGTTGCCCGTGCAGGCGTCGTGGCGGGCGCGGATCGGTGCGCGACTGATCGCATTCGCGGCGCTCGGTTACGCCGCGCAGGGCCTGCTCCCGCTGCGGCCAGAGGACCTCGGCGCCACGGTCAACGGTCTGCACGCCAGCGCCTGGATGCTGTGGTGGATCGCATTCCCCTCCGGCGCCGTCCTGCTGGCGCTCGGCGGGGCGGGGCGGACGTTGGCGACCCTCAGCGCCGTGTCCGCCGTCGTGGTCGCTGTCCTCGTGCTGACGCCCTGGGAGGGCGCGATGGCGGCGATCGGACCGCGGCTGGCGTTCCTCGTCTGGCTGCTGTGGACGGCCTGCGTGCCGATGCTCGCCCGTCGCGGCCTGTCGCTCAACCGTGCTTGAGCTTCAGCCCCAGGATCGTCGCCGACAGCGCGAAGGTGACGACGTTGGCGAGGATCATCGGCATCGAACCCAGGGCGATGCCGTAGATCAGCCAGAACGCGATGCCGATGGTGAACACCACGTACATCCCGAGCGAGATGCTGCGGGTGTCGCGGGTGCGGATGGTCTTCACCGCCTGCGGCACGAAGGCGAGGGTGGTCATCGTCGCCGCCAGATAGCCGGCCCATTCCATCGAGATCGCGTCCATCGCCATCAGCGCGCCCCCGCGGCGTCGTTGCGATACACGACGCCGTCCTTCATCACGAAATCCACCTTCAGCACGACCGAGATGTCGGCCAGCGGATCGCCCGGCACGGCCACGATGTCGGCGCGCTGACCGGTTTCCAGCAGGCCCTGGTCCTCCACGCCCAGCACCTGGGCGGCGAAGTAGGTCGCCGACTGCAGCGCATAGGCGGGCGGGATGCCGGCCTCGACCATGTAGACGAATTCGCGCGCGTTGTCGCCGTGCGGGCTCACGCCCGAGTCGGTGCCGAACGCGATCTTCACGCCGGCGCGGTAGGCCTTGCCGGCGGTGTCCTGGATCAGGGCGCCGATCCGCGCCGCCTTCGGCCGCACGATGTCCGGGAAATAACCGTCGATCTTCGCCTTGTCGGCGACGAAGCGGCCGGCGGCGATGGTCGGCACATACCAGGTGCCCTTCTGCTTCATCAGCGACATGATCTCGTCGGTCATGTAGGTGCCGTGTTCGACGCTGGTGACGCCGGCCAGCACCGCGCGCTTCATGCCTTCGCTGCCGTGCGCATGCGCGGCCACGCGGTAGCCGTAATCCTGCGCGGTCTCGACGATCGAACGGATCTCGTCGACCCGGAACTGCGGCGCGTCGCCGGAGCGGGCGTAGCTGAGCACGCCGCCGGTCGCGGTGATCTTGATCACGTCGCTGCCGTCCTTGTAGCGCTGGCGCACGGCCTGGCGCGCGTCCTCGATCGAGTTGATCACGCCCTCGGTCGGTCCCGGCGGGCCGACCAGATGCTGCAGCGCGGAGTTCATGCCGTTGGTGGGATCGGCATGGCCGCCGGTGGTGGCGATCGACTTGCCGGCCGCCCAGACCCGCGGGCCTTCGATCAGGCCCTGGTTGATCGCATCGCGCAGATGCGGCGCGACCTCGCCCCCCATGTCGCGCACGCTGGTGAACCCGGCCATCAGCGTCTTGCGCGCGAAGCTCACGCCGCGCAGCGCGAAATCCACGTCGTCGAGGCGGAAGCCCTCTTCGTAACTGCGCGGGCTGGACTGGCTGCCCAGATGCACGTGCAGATCGGTCCAGCCCGCGGTGCAGGTATGGCCGCCCAGATCGATCGTGCGGGCGCCCGCGGGCGCGGTGCGCCCCGGCTGCAGCTCGACGATCCGACCCGCGCGGACCACGATCGTGTGCGCGCCGAGCATTTTCCCGGCGCGGCTGTCGAACACCCGTTCGCATTGCAGCGCGGTGTCCGCCGCGAAGGCGGGCAGGGCAGCGAAACAGGCCATGGCCAGGGCGGCAGGCGCGAGCGCGGAGGACGGAACACGAGGCATGGCGGGACTCCCGGAGGACGATCCCGCGATCATAGCCCGTCGGCGCCCGCC
>JBIJBH010000332.1:0-4649 GCA_044345315.1 Lysobacteraceae bacterium | reverse complement strand
TGCACAGCCCCAAGATCACGCGCAAGCTCACCACCGAATGGTTCGCCACCCGCGTCAACAGCCGCTGGCGGAAGTGCATGGCGAGGGCCGGCAAGGGCTGAGGCCACCGAGACGCCGGAGCGTCCGTCACATCTCCGGCGTGCTCTCCTCGATGATCCGCATCGCCTCGTCGGCCTTGCGCTGCGACTCGCGGATTTCGGCTTCCGTGGGCGGCCGCGGCGGCGCTGCGGCGGGCGCGGCATCGATGGGTGCGGCGTCGACCGCGCGCGGTTCGTGAAGAATGATGACCGGCCTCGGCGCGGAGGCCGACTCCGGCGGAGGTTCGCCCGCGGTGTCGGCGGTGCGATCGAGCATCTCGCGGACCACCAGCACGAATCCGATCGCGCAGATCAGCGCGATCAGCCACAACCATCCATCCGACCCACGTCCGGCGCGCTGCGGCTGCGCGCGCGCCGGCAAGGGCGCGACCGCGGACGCCTCGACGAAGGGATCGTTGGCATCCGGACTGTCGGGCAGCACGCCGAGCATGCCGCGCAGGGCGTCGCCGTCGATCAGTTTCACCAGACCATTCCGCTGCGCGGCCGCGATCGCCGCGTTCGTGAATTCGCCGCTGCTGATCAGGATCGCGCCGGTCGCGCGTTCGTTCACCATCATGCCCAGCAGTTCGTGCACCGCGTTGTGCGTGACCTGCTTCGCGTTCCAGTGCTTGCACTGCACCAGCACGACCTCGGCATCGCGGCGCAGGCGCAGATCGACGCCGCCGTCGAAACGCGACGCGCCGGCGCCGGTACCGCAGTGCTCCACCCACCAGCCCAGATCGCGGTAATACGCCGCCAGCAGGCGTTCGAGCGCCTGCCAATCGATCCGGCTCAGCGCATCGTCGCGTCGCCGGCGGACATTCTTCAGACCGGTCATGGTGTCCTCCCTGTCGCGCAAGCCTCGCGCCCGCGCGCCGGGCGGTCAAGCGATTGCGCTACCGGGGCCATCGCCACGATGGCATGATGCAACGCACTGCCCTCCCCCGGCCGGAGTCACCCCATGCGCATCGTGTCCGTCTGTCTGCTGTCGCTCGCGCTGTGCGCGAGTCTGGTTTTCTCGGGCCTGGTGTTCGGGGGCCTGGTGTTCGGAGGCCTGGTGTTCGCGGGCCATGCGCACGCGGCGGCGCAGCCCGCGCAGGCGCAGAACGCGGCCGGCAAGCGCCCGTCCGCGACCGCGGTGCAACTGTCGCGCGCGGCGATCGCCGGGATCAAGATCGGCGCCGAAGCCGCGCTGACCAAGGGCCAGATCAAACCCGAAATGGACCGCTGCGTGCGCGCTCTCGACGAGGCCGCATTGGTCGCCGTCTACGACAAGCTGCTGCGCGATCGCTTCACGCCGCAGCAGATCCGCACCCTGGACAAGTTCTACGGCTCGGAGGCCGGCAAACGCTTCTTCCGCTGGACCATGAACACGCTGCGCAGCCAGAACGGCCTGGTGGTGAACGATCCGATCGAACTGAGCGCGAAAGAGCGCAAGCGCGCCGACGATTTCCAGGCGAAGGCGCCGGGCAAGACCCTCAACGACATCACCGGCGGCGGCGACAAGGCGGTGCTGGACATGCTCAACCGCGAGATCCAGACGGTGCTCGCGCCCTGCCGCTGACCGGATCGGCACGGACTGGATCGGGACCATCGCTCGCCCGCGCATTCCGCGGGCGAGCGCAGCGAGCGACTCAGCGCACCGCGAACCGGCGGCGCACGCCGGTGTTGGCCAACGCCATCACTTCGCCGGCGGCGCGCAGGCCGGAGAGGGCCGCGCCTTCCATGAAGCCCTGCCACTCGTAGAAGCTGCTGGTGTGTTCGCCGGCGAACAGCACCTTGCCGACCGGCTTGGCCTCGTGATGCGCGATGGTCGTGAAATAACCCGGACGCTGGCAGGTGTAGGCGCCCTTGCTGAGCGGATTGCGGCTCCAGTTGTACATCGCCGCGACCACGTCGCCGCTGGCGGTGCGCACCGCGCTGTCGTAGGCGCCGGGCAGCGCGATATCGAGGTCGTTGAGGAAGCGGAACGCCTCAGCCTGCAGCTGACGCGGATCCATCGCCCGCGCCTGGGCGCCGCCGATCTGCGCGGTCAGGACCGCATGACGCTCGCCGGCCCTGGACGGGTTGCTTTCCCAGGTCGACTGCAGCCGCGCGCGGTCGCCGTAACCGGTGCCGCTGCTGCCGTGGCGCAGCGACCAGTACGGCTCGCGGAAACCGACCATCAGCTTGGTGCTGTCGCCGAGCGCGGACTGACGGATCGCGTGAAGCTTCCAGGTCGGCAGATCCAGACTGTCGTCGAGTTCGACCTCGCGCAGCACGCTGAACGGCAGCGCCAGCACCACCGCATCGTGATCGACGTCGATGCGACGGCCGCCGATGTCGAAGGTGAGGCGGATCGCGCCGCCGGACATCCGCCGCATCGCGACCAGGCGATGGCCGACCTGCACCGGCGAGGACAGACGCGCGGCCAGTTCGGTCGCGATCCGGTCGTTGCCGTCGACCACGTGGAAGCCTTCGCCGCCGTGGGCGCCGAGCTGTGCAAACTTGCCGCGACGGTCGCTCTGGGCCAGACGCAGGAAGGCGATCGCACCGACCTCGTCGATGCCGGCGCCGTATTCGGTGCGGAAGGCCGCGCCGATCACCTTGCGCAGCAGGCCGCCCGCGCCGTGCACCGTGAGGTACTCGTCGAGCGTCATCAGATCGTAGAACTGGTCGGCCTCGCTGAAGCGGTCCGCGGTGGGGCTGCCCAGATCGACCAGATCGCTGCGCATGGAAGAGGCCAGGCCGCGGAACTCGTCCAGCACCTGCGCCTCGGTCCAGGTGCGGCCCTCGAAGTGGTAGAAGGCCGCGCCCGGCACCGCCGAGTAGTCCTCCAGCTGCAGGCCGAAGGCGCGGGCGTAGCCGAGCATGGTGTGGTGCGAGGCGCCGATGAATTCCGCGCCGCGTTCGGCGACCTGGCCCGGGAACACGTCGCGCAGACTGAAGCAGCGCCCGCCGACCCGGCCCGAAGCCTCGTAGACCTTGGCGGCAATGCCTTTGCGCGCGAGTTCGTAACCGCAGCTCAGACCGGCGATGCCGGCGCCGACGATGGCCACGCCGCCGCCGTTGCTGCCGCTGTCGAACGTTTCCGCGACCTTGCGCCGCAGCCGGCCGAGCTTCGCCGAGGCCATCGGGCTCATCAGCCCGGCGCCGCCGACGACCGCGGCGGCGACCGCGCCCTGGGCCAGCCGGCGTCGACCGGCGTCCTGCGGCGCCTCGCGCTGCTGCGCGTCGTGTTCGATCGCGTCCTGCGCGCTCATTCCCGTCCGCTCGCATTGCGCGGCGAGGTGCGTCAGACGCATCAACTGCGCCAGTTTGCCCGTGCGATTCATGGTGTTCCCCCGGATTCCCGTTGTTCGCGTCGCAAAACTGCCGGGCCGCCGCTTGGGCGACTGGACATCCGTGGACCGGCCCCTGATCTGAAACCTGTTGTTTCGAAGCGCGTTGTTTCGAAACTTTCGATTCGAACCTTCGATTCGATCGACCGGAAGGGTTCCCCCCGCCTCCGGCCGCGAGGTCAGTGTGCCACATCGCACCCCGGATGCGGCAGCCCCCGGCCCGCACACGGGCCGGGGGCTGTCGAACATCGCCGGAAACCGCTCAGAGGAACAGCGAGACCTTCATCTTGCTCAGCAGCGGGTTGATCGGCTGGAACCAGGTGATCGGCGTGGCCACGCTGCAGTTGCTGTTCTGGCCGCCCGGCAGCTGTCCGCCCGAGGTCACGCCCTGGGCCTGACCGGAGCCGGTGATCCAGGAGCCGCCGGAATCGCCGCGCCCGGCGCAGGCGGTGGACTGGGTCAGGCCGCGCACGTTGCCGTTGCCGTAGTTCACGCTGACGCTCTTGGCGGTGATCGTGCCGCAGCGCCAACCGGTGGTGCGGCCCGAACGGCAGACCGCCGCGCCGATCGGCGCCTCGGTGCTGCCCAGCACCGCCTGGGTGCCACCGGCGCTGTAGCGATTGACCTGCGCGAACAGCACGTCGCCGCTGCCGACGTTGGCCCAGGCCATGTCGTTGCCCGGATAGCTCTGACCCTGCACCGAGCCGACGGTGGCATTGCCGATCCGCACCGTGGTGCCGACGCCGCCGCAGTGCCCGGCGGTGGCGAAGCCCTTGGTCGCGCCCCTGGTCACCGCGAAACCGATCGAGCAGGCGCCGCTGCCCGAAGGCGTCACCACGATGTATTCGTTGCCACCGATCACATCGGCGAAATGGCTCGGCGCCTGCAGCGGCGAACGCTCGAAACGCAGGGTTTCCACGTCGATGTTGCTGCGCGCCACGAAGTCGATCGCCGCGCGCATGCCGCCTTCGGAGACGGTCATCACCACGCGGTTCGCGGGCACGTCCACGTACCAGGAGAACACGCCGACGAGACGTTTGCGATCGGCGGCGCGCGCGTACACGGCATCGAGACTCGCAGCGCCCGCCTGCAGGCGCTGCAGCGGGTAGCGATGCTGACGCAGCTCCACGCCGTCGAGGGTCTCGGCGCGCTTGATGCCCGCGGTCGCGGCCACGTAACGGAACGCGCCGTCGGCGTCGCGCTCGATCCAGCTGCCGGCGTACTGCGCGCCGAGCCGGCGCTTGAGCTGGGC
>JBIJBH010000234.1:0-6180 GCA_044345315.1 Lysobacteraceae bacterium | reverse complement strand
GTCCAGTTCCAGTACGGCAGGGCGAAACCCTGGTCGCCGCTGAAATGCTGGATCAGCTGTTCGAAGTAGTAGAGATAGACCCGATGCCAGGGCGCGAAGAACCAGTTGTTGTGCTGGCACTTGGTGAAGCCGCCGCAGTTGCCGTGGATGTAGGACTGCAGGATCCAGCCCCGCGGATCGGTCGGCCGGGAGGCGATGAGCTTCTTCATTTCCGCGACGCCGCGGCGCAGCGAGTCCAGATCCTTCGCTGCGGTCGCGTCGGTGACGTTGCGGCGCGTGCGCAAGGCGCCCGGCGCGAGGGTCGGGCCGTCGAAGGCCTGCGCCAACGGCGGCGCGATCAGGCCCAGGGCGGCGCCCGAACCGAGCGTGATGAGGAAATCGCGGCGCGATGTATCGTTTGACATGGGTGACCCTCCTTGAGTCTGCGTATCCGACATGCGATGGGTGCGAGAGCCGCGATACCCGGGCCGGACGCCCGCCCGGCGACGCTACGATTCCGCTTGCGGCTCATCGGCCAGACTGCCAGAGAATCGCCGGCGACGACACCCGTCTGATCCTGCAGCTTGCGTGCCGCCCCGCGACGCCGACAGTCGGCCTCACCCCCGCCGCAGCGCCATGAACCGCGGGTTGCGCAGCAGCGCCGCGGAGATCAGCGAGACCAGGACACCCACCGGGAAGATCTCGGTGAAGGTCATCGGCATCCGGTACAGCGGGTTGGCGTACTGCAGGCGGAAGGCGTCGAGTTCGGCGGCGACCTTGGCCAGTTCGGCGGCGCTCGCGCCGGCGGCGCGGCGCTGTTCGAGCAGCATCTCGGCGTATTTCGCGCCGTAGTCCATGCCGGTGACCGCCAGCGCGGCCTCCCAGGCCAGCACATAGAACAGGCCGGCGACGAGACTGATCGCCAGCCCCATGCCCAGCGCCGGCCAGAACCGGATCACCCCGCCCAGGGCCAGGTCGCGGTGGCGCTTGATGCCCACGAACACCGCGCTGAGCGCGATCAGCATGGCGCTGTAGCCGATGAGCATGCCCACGCCCATCGAGGGCGGTTGGTCGGCCATCGCGACCGTGGTGCCGAACAGGATGCCGCCGACCATCAGGCCGGCGACGCTGCCCCAGATCAGGATGCTGCGGAACATGGGTGTCCCCTTTTCGTCGAGAAGTAGCGCCATTCACCCGCGACCGGGCGCCCGGAGCAATCGCCCGAAGGGGTGATTCGGGCCTGTTGGCCCGTTCGTACGCCCATGATCGCGACTCCGGGGCGGAATGCGGGGCCGATCAGCGCAGGATGCCGAGCTCCCGCGCCCGCCGGATCGCCTCGGTGCGGCGTCGCGCGCCGAGCTTCTCGTACAGCCGGGCGACGTGGGTCTTGATCGTGTTGGGCGAGATCTCCAGCAGGATCGCGATCTCCTTGTTCGACCGGCCCTCGGCCAGCGCCTGCAGCACGCTGAGCTCGCGGGGACTGATCCCCAGGGACGCGACCGCCTGCGGGTTGCCGTCGAACGGCAGCGGCTTCTGCCCGCCGAGCACGCGCGCGCCCAGCCACAGGCCCAGCGCGAGAAAGCCGGCGGCGATCAGCAACAGCGTGATCTCGTCGGAATGGGCGCGGGCCAGCCGACGGTAATCGAGCCAGGCCAGCGCCAGCGTCCCCGCCGCCAGCAGCGCGCCGTACAAGATGACCCGCTTCCACATGCCCGACCTCTCGCCCGATCCGACACCGGCATCGGCGCCGGTGCGCGTCAATATACGCCCGCACGACGGCGGCCACGGAGCGCACTCAGCGCGCGAGCCACCAACCGGTGATCGCGTGGCGCGGTCGGCTCGCCCAGGGCGAAACCAGGGTGACCTGATGGCGCTGCGGCACGCGGAACAGGCTCAGCATGTTCCAGCCGGGCATGAACGTCTCCGTCACGCTGCCGTCGTCGCCCAGGAACTGCAGTTGCCCACCCCAGTCCGGCCGCCACTCGCGGGCGAGATTGATCACGAAGGCGTAACGCCGGCCTTCGGACACGTCCAGATCCTCGTGCGGCATCAGATAGTGGCCGGGCCGATAGCGCGTGCACTGCGCGTTCGCCGCGTTGATCGCCGGATCGCTGGCGAGATAGCGGGCGAATTCGATGAAATCGGCGCCGTTGAAAAACGTCAGCATGCGATTCACCAGCAGCTCCGGATCCCATGCCTCCTGCGCGGCCTTGACCAGCATGTAGCTGTCGTAGGCGAACTGATAACTGGTCGCAGCCTGCGCGTAGCCGCGACGGATCAGCGCATCGTACTCGTCCGCCTGCGGATATGCGCCGCGGGGCGTGGTGCGCGATGCTCCCGCGCTGCGTTCGGCCAGCTGCCAGGGCACGCGCTGCTCCAGATCCTGCGCCAGCGCCTCGGCCGCAGCCGGCTGCAGGAAACCGGGAATCTGCACGCGCGAACGCGACGCGAGCGCGCGACGCCAGTGTTCGAGATCGAGGTCGTTGCTGATCATGCGCGGACATGGTGGCGCATGCGAGGGGCCGGCGTCCATACGCGGACCCGCTCGCGTCCGCGGCGCCCGCGTGGTTCGATCAGACCATGCTCGCCCATGTCGGCAAGGTCGCCAGCGACAGCAGCAGACCGTAGCCGACCATCGCTGCGGCCAGCCGCGGCGCCAGGCCATGCGCGATCGCGAGCGTGGCGGCGATGATCATCGGCGGCATCGCCGCCTCCAGCACCACGGTGCGGGCGATGTCGCCGTGCAGGCCGAGCACGGGCGCCAGCGCCGAGGCCAGCGCCGGCAGCGCCAGCAACTTGAGCGCGAGGCCCGCCGCCAGCGGTCGCAGCTCATCGCGCGGCAGCGCGAACCGCACCGAAAGTCCCACCGCCAGCACCGCCAGCGGCAGCAGCGCGTCCGCGAGGGCGCGCAGAAGATGATCGATCCACGCCGGCGGCTGCGCCGGCATCGCAGTCAGGCCCAGCAGCAGCGCCCACAGCGGCGGAAAGCGCAGGATCCGCTGCGCCATCGCGCGCAGACCCGGGCGCGGGCCATCCCCGCGGTGACCGTAGCGCGCCAACACGTACAGACCGAAGGTGGAGAGGATCAGGAAGCTGCCGAGCTGGTCGTAGATCACCGCGTAGGGCAGCGCGTGCTCGCCGATCAGCGCCCGGGTCAGCGGATAGCCCAGGAAACTGGTGTTGCCCAGCGCGACCGTGAGCAGCAGCGCCGCGCGCGCATCCTCGCGCAGACGCAGCGCGCGCGTCGCCAGCATCACCGCAGGCACCGTCGCCGCGAACATCAGCCACGGCATCGCCGCCACGCCGATCAGCGCCGGATCCCATTCCAGCCGCGGCGCATGGCGCAGGATCGCCGCCGGCAGAGACACGTAGAGCACGATCAGATTGAGCCGCTGCGCCGCGTTCGCAGGCAGTGCAGGCATGCGCTGCAGCGCGTAGCCGAGCGCGAGCATGCCCAGCACCAGCATGTAGGCGCCGTCGATCATGCGCGCATCGCGGCATCGAACCCGATCAATATCCTGCCGCCTGCCCGTCCTTGCGCGATTCGCTGGCGCCGATCCAGCCGCCCTGCGGATTGACCATGATCGCCTGATAACCGCCGTAGGGGCCGTCGGCGAAGCGCACCGAATGCCCCTTGCGCATCAGCGCACGGATGGTCTCGTAGGCGAAGCCGGTTTCCAGATCGACTTCGCCGCCGTCGTTCATCGGCGTCGCCAGCCCGGCCGGCTCGGTGCTGCCGTCGTGCTGGATGCGCGGCGCGTCGCCGGCTTCCTGCAGGTTCATGCCGAAGTCGATCAGGTTGATCAGGATCTGCGCATGCCCCTGCGGCTGCATCGCGCCGCCCATCACGCCGAAGCTGAGCCACGGCTTGCCGTCCTTGGTCACGAATGCCGGAATGATGGTGTGGAACGGGCGCTTGCCCGGCGCGAAGCTGTTGGGATGGCCGCGCTTGAGCACGAACTGCTCGCCGCGATCCTGGAAGATGAAGCCCAGCCCCGGCGGCGTCATGCCGCTGCCCATGCCGCGATAATTCGACTGGATCAGCGACACCATCATCCCGTCCTTGTCGGCGGTGGTCAGATAGATCGTGTCGCCCTCGTTGAGTTCGGGAATGATCCCCGGCTCCGCCGCCTTCATCGCGCGGTCCATCGAAATGAGCCTGCCGCGCTCGCGGGCGTACTCCTTCGAGATCAGCCGTTCCACCGGCGTGCGGTAGAATTCGGGATCGGCGTACGACGCCGCGCGGTCGGCGAAGGCGAGTTTCTTCGCCTCGACGAAAAGATGGATATGCTCGGGGCTGCCGAAACCGTAGGACTTGAGGTCGTAGGGCTCCAGCAGGTTGAGAATCTGCAGCGCGGCGATACCCTGCCCGTTCGGCGGCAGCTCCCACACGTCGTAGCCGCGGTAATTGGTGCTGACCGGCTCGACCCACTCGCCGCGGTGCGCGGCCATGTCCTCGTAGCGCAGAAAACCGTCGTTGGCCTTGAAGTAGGCATCGATCTTGCGCGCGATCTCGCCCTTGTAGAACGCATCGCGGCCGCCGTTCGCGATCTTCTCCAGCGTGTCCGCGAGGAACGGATTGCGCCAGGTCTCGCCCCTGCGCGGCGCGCGGCCGTCGATCGTGAACTGCTCCTTGAACCCGGGCCATTTCGAGAGCACTGGCACGCTGCGGTTCCAGTAATACGCGATCACCTCGTGCACCGGATGGCCGTTGCGCGCATAGGCGATGGTCGGCGCCAGATTCTGCGCCATCGTGCGCCTGCCGAACTTAGCGTGCAGCGCGTACCACGCATCGACCGTGCCCGGCACCGTCACCGGCAGCGGCCCGTGCGGCGGAATGTCGGTCAGCCCGCGGCGTTCGAACTCCTCCAGGGTCAGCGCCTTCGGCGAACGACCGGAACCGTTGTAGCCGTAGAGCTTGCGCGTCTTCGGATCCCACACGATCGCGAACAGATCGCCGCCGATGCCATTGCCGGTGGGCTCCATCAGCCCCAGCGCCGCATTGGCCGCGATCGCCGCGTCCATCGCGCTGCCGCCGGCGCGCATCGTGTCGAGCGCGATCTGGGTCGCCAGCGGATGCGAGGTCGCCGCCATCGCCTGCGGCGCGTAGACCTCGCTGCGGGTGGCGAAGGGTTTGCCGGTGACGCGGTCGGCGGACATGGCGGGGGCTCCGATCATCAGACCCGTGGAAACGGCGAGCGCAGCGGCGAGGGCTGCGGGCGAGAGACGCATGGGACACCTCATCCGGCGAAATGCAGGCGTACAGGGTACCGCGAGCGCCCCATCACGGAGGAGGGTCCGGCCCGCCATTCGATCGATTCCGTCGATCGCGGTCGCGTTGACGGGCGCGGGCCCCGGGGAGCAGACTCCCGGCCAAGCCTCGCTTCGGAATTCGATCCCGGGCGGGCTGCAGACGCCACGCCGTCCGCGAAGACACGGGACGCAAAGCGCCACATCGGATCCGTTGCACGCATCAACAAGGAGAGTGCCATGACACTGTGCCCGATCGCCCTCGTCGCAGGTTGCAAGAAGTGCCCCGCCTTCACCGTATGCCCGCTCAAGGGCGTCCTCGGCGACCAGAAGCCCGCCGAGTCGGGCAAGGCGGCGGAGCCGGGGGATGGGGATAAGAAGTAGGGGGTCGACATTCGGCATGCCGCTGTTGCGGGTGGCGGGGTTTGTCGTTTACGGAAGACTGCGTTGCGGGGAGTGATGGGTGCTGCCTGCGTTGCGGAATTCTCTGGCACATCGCCTGCTTCCGAGAATTCCGGCTTGATTACAATTTTTTCCGCACAACTTTGCTCAGAGTGCATGCCGGCGAAGCAATAGGCGATTTGAGCAGCCACGAGACGACGCGACTCATGGACGAGAAACTACTGGCACGCTATCGCGAGTACGCAGCCTCCGAAGAGGCGCTTGCCGTCTTGTTCGTCAAGAAGCACCTCGCGCAGGCGAAAGGGCACTGGGTGGATCCGACCCGATACGAGCGATACGAGATGTCGGACGACGACATGCATTTCCGCTTTGTCGTCGGGCGGCTATACCCGCGCAGGCTTCGCCCGAAGTATCCGCCAAAGTCGGCCTACATCATGAATGGTAGATTCGACGAGGCTGGATACTACATGATGGCACGCGCGATCACGTGGGAAACGGCGCACAAGGACATGGATCAGCAGAAGGCGAATGGGGTGCGACCACTGCGAT
>JBIJBH010000233.1:0-6207 GCA_044345315.1 Lysobacteraceae bacterium | reverse complement strand
TGCGCACCGCCAGTGGGAACATGATCAATTACAACTATCTGATCTCCGATCCGGTGACGCGACTCGGCGTACTCCTCGATCCTGCCTGGGAGATCGACGCGGTGGAACGCGCACTCCACGCGTCGGGCACGACGCTTTCCGGCATCCTGCTGACCCACTCGCACGCGGACCACGTCGATCTCGCGCGCGTCCTGGCCACGAAGTACGGCTGCCCGGTGTGGATGTCCGAACAGGAGATCCTCGCTTCCTCCTTCGATGCCCCGGGGCTGGTCGCGATCGACGAGACGCCGTGGACCATCGGACGGATGACCATCGAGCCGCTGCTCACGCCCGGGCACACTTCCGGCAGCGTCTGCTACCGGATCGGCCGGAATCTGTTCACCGGGGACGTCCTGTTCGCGGAAGGCTGCGGCCTCTGCCCGGATGTCGCCGGCGCGCGCCGGATGTTCGAGAGCCTCGAGCGCCTGAAGCGGGACCTCGACCCGGAGACCCGGATCTATCCCGGGCATTCCTTCGGGAAACTGCCCGGACAGACCTTCGCCGACATCCTGCAGTGGAACATCTACCTGCATTTCCGCGACCCGGACGCGTTCGCCGCGTTCCGGCTGCGGCAGGTGCGAGATCGCGCCAGACAGTTCGATTTTCGCTGATAATAGGCGCATCAACGCGCTCGCCGAACCGGAACGGCAGCGGCCGGAAAGCAGCACCGAAGCAAAGACCGAAGACAGACAGGACTGAATCATGAGCAGAGCGGTTGGTATCGAGGCGATCAACGTCTATGCCGGAACGGCCAAGGTGGATGTGGAGAAGTTGGCCGTGCATCGGGGTCTGGACATGACCCGATTCGCCAATCTCCTGATGCGGGAGAAGACGGTCGCACTGCCTTACGAGGACCCCATCACCTACGGCGTCAACGCCGCCAAGCCGCTGATCGACGCCCTCAGTCAGGAGGAGAAGGACCGCATCGAGGTCGTCATCACCTGCACGGAGTCGGCGTTCGATTTCGGCAAGTCGATGAGCACCTACTTTCACAAGCTGCTCGGTCTGAACCACAACTGCCGGCTCTTCGAAATCAAGAACGCCTGCTATTCCGGAATCGCCGGCCTGCAGACCGCGGTCAATTTCGTGCTGTCCGGCGTGTCCCCGGGCGCCAAGGTGCTGGTGATCGCGACGGACATTTCGCGGTTCATGGTGGAGGAGGGCGGCGAGGGCCTCACCGACGACTGGTCCTTCTTCGAACCGAGCAGCGGCGCCGGTGCGGTGGCCGCGCTGGTCAGCGAGATCCCCAAGGTATTCCGCATCGATGTCGGCGCCAGCGGCTATTACGGGTACGAAGTGATGGACACCTGCCGCCCGGCGCCCGACAAGGAGGCGGGCGACGCCGATCTGTCGCTGCTGTCCTACCTGGAGTGCTGCGAAAAGGCCTTTCAGGAGTATTCCAAGCGGGTCGACGGGGTCGATCTGACGTCGACCTTCGGCTATCTCGCGATGCACACTCCGTTCGGCGGCATGGTGAAGGGCGCCCATCGCAACCTCATGCGCAAGGTCGCCAAGGCGCGTCCGGCGGAGATCGAAAACGATTTCAACCATCGCCTGCAGCCCAGCCTCAACTACTGCCTACGCGTCGGCAACATCATGGGCGCGAGCACGCTGATGGCGATCACGAGCACGATCGATCACGGCGAATTCGACGCTCCGAAGCGGATCGGCTGTTTTTCCTACGGTTCCGGCTGCTGCTCGGAGTTCTTCAGCGGCGTCGCCGACAGCGAAGGCCAGAAGCTGGTCCGCGCGCAGGCGATCAAGGAGCAGCTCGACAGGCGCTACGAGCTTTCGATGGAGGAATACGATCGGCTTCTGGTCAGCAGCAACGCGGTCAAGTTCGGCACCCGCAACGTCGAGCTGGACACCGACTTCATTCCGGCGGCCCGCACCGTGCACGGTCGGCCGACCCTGTTCCTGAAGCGCATCAAGGAGTTCCATCGCGAGTACGAATTCGTGTCCTGAGTCGCTGGCTAGTCACGATGCTTGCATTACCCCCAGACTCGCCAGGATGCCAGGGGCATCGTTCGTATACATCTGTCGATGTCTTGGTGGCGCAGCAGGTACCCATCAAGGCTACCCGCTGTGTCGCCTTTCGATACCCTCGAAATTCTCTACAGAGTCGTGCTGCATTCTCCGATACGTGTAATTGCTGACCGAACGATTCGAAAGTTATTGTCAGTACTCAGCTTTCCGATTCAACTTCACTGCCCCCGATATGCTCATCGGTCTGGTTGTTAATGGAGGCATACCGATTTCTTCAAGGCTTCCGAACGTCGCGATACCGTGCATTCGCTTTCGTGATCTGATTGCGTTGAGCTTATGACCGCGATCATTGCGACGCTGTCCTTTGAGAGGTGCTTGTAGTCTAGCGCTGGTCGACCTGTAGCACGCCTTATGCAGAGAGCGATTTCGCGACGATCGGTCGGCGTTGTTGTCCATAATCACGAGGATGAGTATATGAACACAACGCGAGTTCTGGCTGTTGGTAGTCCCCGCGAATTGAACGATTATCTGGCGAGGCCGAAGCGTCTGCTGATCGGCGGCGACTGGGTCGATTCCCGTTCCGGCGATGTGCTGCAGATCGAGGACCCCGCCGAAGGCGCATTCCTGGTCGAGGTGGCGGCGGCCGCAGCGGCCGATGTCGACATCGCCGTCGACGTCGCGCGCAAAGCCCTCCGCAAATGGTCGGCGCTGTCGCCCGCTTCGCGCGCCGCGCCGCTGTTCAGACTCGCCGATCTGCTGGAGAAGCACGCGATCGAGTTGGCTGCGATCGAGTCGATCGACGTCGGCAAACCGCTGACGGTCACACGGATGCTCGATGTCCCGTTCACGGCTGAAGTGATCCGCTACAACGCCGGCTGGGCCACCAAGCTGGGCGGCGAGACTTTCGAACTCGCGCTGCAGTCCAGTCCGCATCATGCCTATACCCAGCGCCAGCCGGTGGGCGTCGTCGCCGCGATCGTGCCCTGGAATTTCCCGCTGCTGCAGGCGGCCATGAAACTCTCGGCGGCGCTGGCGGCCGGGTGCACGCTCATCCTGAAGCCATCCGAGGTCACGCCGCTGAGCGCGATCCGACTGGGCGAACTGGCGCTGGAGGCCGGTTTGCCGCCTGGGGTCCTGCAGGTGCTGCCGGGGCTCGGTACTGAGGCGGGCGCGGCGCTCGTGCGCCATCCCGGCGTCGACAAGATCTCGTTCACGGGGTCCACCGCGGTCGGTCGCGGGATCGTCCGCGCATGCGCGGAGGACTTCAAGCGCGTGACTCTCGAACTGGGCGGCAAATCGCCGAACATCATCTTCGCCGATGCCGATCTCGAACAGGCGATCGCGAGCGCCGCGAACGCTGCATTCTTCAATACCGGTCAGGTGTGCTACGCCGGAACCCGACTCTACGTCGAGCACTCCGTCTACGAGGCCGTCGTGGAAGGAGTCGCCAAGGCCGCATCGGCGATGACCCTGGGATCGCCCTTCGATGCGCATACCGATCTCGGGCCGGTCGTTTCAGGCCGCCAGCTGGAGCGGATCGAGGCCTATGTCGAAGCTGGTCGGCGGTCGGGAGCGGACATCGCGATCGGCGGCGAGCGCCTGTCGCGCCCGGGTTACTTCATGCCGCCGACCATCCTGGCGAACACGACGCCGGACATGACCGTCGTTCGAGAGGAAATCTTCGGTCCGGTGCTGTGCGCGATCCCGTTCAAGAACATCAACGATGCGATCGCCTCGGCGAACGACACGCGTTACGGGCTCGCAGCGGGCGTCTGGTCGCGGGACATCAAGAAGGCGCATCGCGCCGCGCGCGCGCTCAATGCCGGAACGGTCTGGGTCAACTGCTACCATACGGTCGACCCCAACATGCCTTTCGGGGGCTGGCGCGAGTCGGGCTGGGGCCGCGAATTCGGCCGGACAGGCGTCGAATCCTTCACCGAGCTGAAATCGGTCGCGATGAAGCTTTAACTCGGAATACGGGCCTCCGTGCTTAAATGCCGCATCCTCGGAACAGGATGCGGATCAAGACCAAATGGCTGCGAGAGCATGGCACGCGCAGCCATTTTTGCTTCACCCAAACAGATACCTGTTGTCAGGGACTGGTGCCAGCCATCGCGTTTTGCGCATCCTTGTTGACCAGCAGCCAATCGAGTTTCGCGTCTTTATAGCGATCAGCGTTGAACAGTCTGGGGAGTGATTCGACTGTGCGGTAGACGCCTTCCGGGCCTTTCCAGTTGTACAACGGGTAGGGGATGTCAAAATCGAGATCGGCCAGCAGTTCTACGTCGATCGTATCCGCGTCGACCGGCGTGAAAATCCAGCGGCTTCTCATGTGTTCGACGCGGACACAGCAATCATTCGGCGGAATCAAGTCTGGAAGCTCCTTGAACTGAACCCTCACCGACTTGTTGGCTGGGTCCTGAGTCACCTTGACTTCGAGCAGATATTCTCTGGGGGACTGCCATTCGAGCGCCGAAGACTGCTTCCAGAGCTGTACGTAGGAATAGGTCTCGGGATCCCACTTCTTGACGGCTTCAGAACCGAAACAACGCGGATTCCAGTCGGCACAGTTTTCTAGAGTATCGTCGATCATTGCCGATACGGCTTTGTCCATGGTCGTATCCAGACGGCGTTTGGCCATGATCTGCATCAACGCGTTGCCGGGCTGCTTGATGGTATAGATGCGGATTCCGTTTTTTTCAATCACCAGCTTCGGTTCGCCGGTGCCGGAAGATTTCCATATGAAGTGCCCGATCGTGGCAACGACAACGACGGCCAAGAAAGAAACTAGAGACCATTTAAGAATTTTTCGGAAAAAACCGCGCTTTTTGGGCTCGCCGACTTGTGTATTCGAATTCATCTATTTCTCCATTCAATTCAGTATTTCTAGTTTGGTGCGACGATTTGATTGGGCATCGGGCGTTAACGCGATCTATTCGTAACGGAGAGCGTCGCTCGGCTCCATCGTGACTGCTTTTCGCGCTGGAACGAATGCGGACACAAAGATGATGGCGCCGATGAGCACGAAGATCGCAGTCGTCACCACGACGATCCCGTCGAGAACGTTAGAAATCGTGGCGCTCATGCCCGTGGTCATCACGATGCCGATACACCCCCCTACAAGAGCAACCGACAAGTAAACCAGGCCCTGCTTGAGGAGTTTCAATACAATCAGCTTATTGCTGCTGCCGAGTGCTCTCAAGATACCGATTTCGTGCGTCCGCTGTGCGACATTGCGTCCGATGAGTCCAAACAAACCGGTTGCCGCGAGCACGAGCAGGACCAGTCCGATACCGGTGAAGCCGGGCACTAGTGACTTGAAGGAATTGAGAGCTACCAGATACTCGTCGAGCATCTGAAGGTTGTGCAGCGGCAGATCGGGATCCGCTGAGAAAGCAGCGGCTTGGATCTCTTCTCTGGCCGACTGCATGCCTGTCGGCAATTTGACGATGACCTGAAACGCCTCAGGCATGACTTGCCGAAGCGGTCTATACACTAGACCGGGAGTCGTTGGATACGGGCCCGAGACGTGAGACACAACTCCGATTATCTCTAGCCAGGGGCCGTTTTCGTTCGGGTTGAGTCGGATTCGCTGTCCGATGGGATTTCCTCCGGGCCAGTACGCTTCCGCTGCCCTTGTGTCCACCAGAGCGACATTGATCGACGTGGCGTCGTCTGTCATAGCGAAAGTGCGGCCGCGGACAAGCTTGACGCCGAGGATATCGAAGTAGTTCTCCGACACAGTCGTGACGGGTATCGTCATTGTGCCGCCCTGGCTGTCGTCGGCACGATCACCGAGGATAGCTGCAACACTTTCCGGGGCCGTGGGCGTGCTTGTCGCGATGGCTACTTCGGCTCCGGGCACACGTTGCCGGATAGCCGCCGTGAGGCGGTCCCAATATTCGATCTTGCCGCTGGGTTCCGAGTATCGAGAATCGAATTCCGTCGGAAATGTCGAGATCATTCGCGACCCTTCCTCGATACCGATCGGTTTGCTTAGCTCGCTGTTTACGGCGAGCACGACATTGCCACAGACCACCAAGAGGACCGAAGACACGAATACCTGCAGACCGACGAGAATGGACGCGATCTTGCTGCGTCCACGGCTGGCGATTCCACCCTTGCCGCTCCCGGCCAGACTCTTTGCAGGGTCGAGCGAGGACAGTCTGAACGCTGGGAATA
>JBIJBH010000011.1:0-20135 GCA_044345315.1 Lysobacteraceae bacterium | reverse complement strand
TCGATCCCGCCGACACCCGCCGCGTGCTCGGCCTCGGCATTTCCGCATCGCTCAATGCGCCGATCGAACCGGCGCGGTTCGGCGTGTTCCGGATGTGATCGCGAGAATCAAACAGGAGCAAATATTGGCTGTCTCATAACCCATGACACTTTCTGCGAGCCTTCAGCCACTGCAATTAGCGCATTCAATGAGGTTACGTTTAAAAGCAGCATCAACGGCTTCCGCGCTGAAGCGCGGGTTACTTTTCTTTGCTTGTGCAAAGAAAAGTAACCAAAAGAAAGCACAGCCCAGTCGTCGCGCCCGGCGCTGCGCGCCGGGTTCGCGTGGCTCGCGGGGTTTTTCGACAGAACATCCTTGTTCTGTCGAAAAACGCGCGGCGTCCTGCCGCGCGCCCTTCGGGCCTGATCCGCAAGCCCCGCCGCTCCGATGGGCAAGCAGATCAACATCAAGATCAACAGCAGCGAATTTCAAGGCGTCAATCGTTATGGAGCTATGAATAATGAATAATCGTTTGGTTCCAGACATGCCCGTGATGGCGAAAGGCTCGTTGTCGGACGAATACATCGCCATCGTCTTCAACATTGAGCAGGCCTTGATCGCATGCGGTGCAGAAGCCGGCAAGGACTATCAGATTCTCGATCTGTTCAAACTCGCTCAACCATTCGCCGTTGAAATGTGCAAAGAAGGGAAGATCAACGAGATTCTCTACCCGTCATCGCAAGTCATCTAACATACGGATCAGTCCGTCCTGGACATATTTCGCCCATGATCGTCGGCATCGACCTCGGTACCACCCATTCCCTCATCGGCGCCTGGTCGGAGGACGGCCCGCGGCTGTTCGCCAACGCGCTGGGCGATCTGCTGACGCCGTCGGTGGTCAGCGTCGACGGCGGCAACGTGCTGGTCGGGCAGGCCGCGCGCGATCGGCTGATCACCCATCCGGAGCTCACCGTCGCCGCGTTCAAGCGCTGGATGGGCACCGCGCGCGAGACCCGGCTGGGCGAGCGCGGTTTCCGGCCGGAAGAACTGTCGGCGCTGGTGCTGCGTTCGCTGCTGGCCGACGCCGAGGCGGCGCTGGGCGAGAAGATCACCGAGGCGGTGATCAGCGTGCCGGCGTATTTCTCCGATGCGCAGCGCAAGGCCACCCGCACCGCGGGCGAGCTGGCCGGCGTGCGCGTGGAGCGGTTGATCAACGAACCGACCGCCGCGGCGCTGGCCTACGGCCTGCAGAACCGCGAGGGCGAGGGGCGCTTCCTGGTGTTCGATCTCGGCGGCGGCACCTTCGACGTCTCGATCCTCGAGTGCTTCGAGAGCGTGTTCGAAGTGCACGCCAGCGCCGGCGACAACTTCCTCGGCGGCGAGGATTTCCTCGACGTGCTGGTCGACGCCTTCTGCCAGGACAACGGTCTGCGCCAGGCCGCCCTCCCGGCGCAGGAACACAGCCAGCTGCGGCGCCGGCTGGAACTGCTCAAGCGCGAACTCGGCGGGCCGTCGGCACCGGCGCTGCAGCTCACGCTCGGCGGGCGCGAGATCGCCTGGAGCATCGACGAGGAGCGTTTCGCGCGGCTCGCCGAACCGCTGGTGCAACGCATGCGCGCGCCGATCGAGCGTGCGATGCGCGACGCGCGGCTGCAGCCGGCGCAGCTCGACGAGATCGTGCTGGTCGGCGGCGCCAGCCGGATGCCGCTGGTGGCGCGTCTGGTGTCGCGGATGTTCGGCCGGCTGCCGCTGCGCCACGTCAATCCCGATCAGGCGATCGCGCTCGGCGCCTGCGTCGCCGCGGGGCTGAAGTCGCGCGACGCGAAGCTGGAGGAGATCATCCTCACCGACGTCTGCCCCTACACGCTCGGCACCCAGATCGCGCGCCGCGACCCGGGCGGGCAGGTCCACACCGGCTTCTTCCATCCGATCATCCTGCGCAACAGCACGGTACCGGTGAGCCGCGAGGACCAGTTCTTTCCGATGCACGATCAGCAGCAGCGGCTGACGATCGACATCTACCAGGGCGAGAATCCGCTGGTCGCCAACAACATCAAGCTGGGCGAAATCACCGTCGACCTGGACAGGCGCCACGGCAACGACGAGAACGGCGTGACCGTGCGCTTCACCTACGACATCAACGGCCTGCTGCAGGTGGAAGTGACCGAGCACGCGAGCGGACGCCGGCACGAACTGGTGCTGGAGCAGAATCCGGGGCTGATGAGTCCGGAGGAGATCCGCGCCCGGCTGGAAGCGCTGTCGGCGCTGAAGATCCATCCGCGCGAGCAGCAGGAGAACATCGCGGTGCTGGCCCGGGCCGAGCGCCTGTACGAGGAATTCCTGCATCAGCGCGATCAGCTGCAGGAATGGATCATGCAGTTCCGCGCGATCCTCGACAGCCAGGACACGGCGCTGATCGCGCGCCATCGCAGTCAGTTCGCGCAGGCGCTGGACGCGCTGGAAGCGCAGGGCTGAGCCCGCCGCATGGCGTCGGCAGGCATCGAACCCGCATTCGAAGCGTTGGGACTGGCCGCCGACGCGGACGAACGCGCGGTGCGGCGGGCGTATGCGGCGCGCCTGAAGATCACGCGCCCGGATGAGGACCCGGTCGCGTTCCAGGCGCTCAACGAAGCCTATCGCGCGGCGCTGGCGATCTGCCGCGAACGCGAGGCCTCGTCGCTGCAGGCGCAGGGCGAGGACGCGGCGCAGGATCCGACCGCTCCACCCTCCCCCGCGGCAGCCGACGCTGACGCCTCCGCACACGAGGCGACAGCGCCTGAGACCGTCATCGCGGAAGAAGCGCACGGTACGCAGCAAGACACCACGACGGACGCCAAAGCCGTCGACTTCGACGGCGCGGCGTTTCTCGACGCCTGCTTCGCGGCCGCGCACGACGGCGACCCGCGCCGCATCGGCGAATGGCTGAACGCGCAGCCGATCCTGTGGTCGCTGCAGCACAAGGCCGCGATCGGGCGCTGGCTGCTCGGGGCGATGGACGCGCGCGAGCCGCCGATGCCCGAGCGCAACTTCGAGCGGATCGCGGAGTTCTTCGGCTATCACGATCTGCACGGCGGCTTCGACCCGATGGCGCTGCGCCTGCTGCGCGAACGCCTGAACGAGGCCTGGCGCAAACAGAGGCCGAACAAGGCCGACAGCGACAAGCTGCCGATCTCGCAGGAGCATCGCAAGCCGAAGGTCGATCAGGCGCGGCTGGAGCTGGACCGGCGCCTGCTGGAAGAAGTGCTGCGCGCGCACGCGCACCTCACCGAGCCGAAGCGACTGTTGCCGGATCTGTGGCGCGGACTGCATCCGCGCTACGTCGCGGGCCTGGCCGCGCTGCTGGAGGATTTCCTGCGCCAGGCGCCGCCGCACGAACGGCCTGTGCTGTTGCCGCCGCCGATCCGCGCCGAGAACGTGCGTTTCTGGCTCGATGCGACAGACGACCGGCGCTGGACGCGACCACGACTGTGGATCGCGGCGGCGCGCTGCGGCGCGCTCGCGGTCGCGGCGACGGCGCTGCTCGCGGCCGGCGCCCTGCTCAACGGCAGCCTGCGCAGCGATGCCGGCTTTCTGGCCGCGGTGTTTCCGCAGACGCTCGGCCTGGCGGCGGCGATCTGGCTGACGTTCGCGCTGTACAAGCAGTTCCTGTACTGGCAGGCGGGCCCGGACCCGGCGTCGCCGTGGCTCCGCGCGGCGCACGCCGGCGCGGTGCCGGTGCTGACGCTGGCCTCGATGGCGAGCAGCGCGCAGGCGATGATCGGCTTCACGCCGTTCGTCGTCGGCGGGATCGCGGCGGGCGTCGCCGTCAACCGCTATCGCGGTCGCCACGGGCCGGTGTTCGCGCGCTTTCCGCGCATCCACCGCTTCCTCGCCGGCCTCGGCATGCGTCATGCCATCGTGCTGCTGGTGCTGTTTACGGTGACGCTGCCGCTGCTGCTGACCATCGAGCGGCTGCCGTTGTTTGTCCTGTTCGGCCTGTGGGGCATCGCGCTCGGGCTGTGGCTGCGCGACCGTTTCGCGCGCAGGCCTGCATGACGACGGCATGCACGATGACTGCATGCACGATGACGGCATGCGCGATGACCGCGCACGCGACGATGGCATGAGCGGACCGATGCACTGGGCACTGCGGCGGCTCGGACTGGATGCGGACGCCGATGAACGGGCGGTCAAACGCGCCTACGCCGCACAGCTCAAGACCACCCGGCCGGACAGCGATCCGGAGGGCTTCCAGCGATTGCACGAGGCCTATCAGGCGGCGCTGGAATGGGTGCGCACGGAGCGCGACGAGGCTGCGGCCTGGGAGACGGAATCGGGTGCGGACGACGCGGCGGACCTAGTGGATGCGCAGCCCGACGCTGACATCGGCATCGACCCGACGCTGCAGGCGCGATTGCAGTCCCTGCAGCGGGAACTGCAGCACGCCGAGCTGCTGCTCGAACGTGCGCAGCACTACCCGCCGCCGCGCACGCCGCCGGCCTTGCCGCTCGACGAGGCGGATCCGCCGCTGGATCTGGCGCAGTTCCTGGACGCCTGCATCGATCGCGCCCTGCGCAGCGGAGCGGAGGACCTGAGCCGATGGCTGCAGGCGCAGCCTGGGCTGTGGTCGCTGCAGCGCAAGGCGATGGTCGCGCAGGCGCTGCTGCAGCGGCTGGCCGCGGAGCGGTTGCCGATCCCGGAACAGCGCTTCGACGCGATCGCCGCATTCTTCGGTCTGGACGATCTGCACGGCGGCTTCGACGCCTATACCGTCCATCGCCTGCGCCATCGCCTGCATCTGGCCTGGGCGCTGCAGAGCCGACAGGCGAACCTGCTGGCCGAGCGCACCGCGCTGGACGGCGGCAGCCTGGCCGCGAACGTACGTGAGGTCGAGCGCCTCCTGAACCAATTGACGCGGCCGCTGCGCTGGCCGCATGCGCTGTGGGCCGGGCTGCTGCCGGGGTTCCCGAGCGCGGTCCGGCGGTTCCTGCACCGGCTGGATTTCGGCGATCTCGACGACCTGCCGCCGCCGATCCGCGCCGAGCAGGTGGCGTTCTGGGACGCGGCCGGCGACCGCGAGCGGCTGTCTCGGCCACGGCTGGCGGTGGTCGCCGCGCGCCTGCTCGCCTACAGCCTGATCGCGGCCGGGCTGTGGCTGGCCGCCGGCGCGCTGGGTGCGCCGGTCCGTCATTCCGGCCTCGTGGACATGCCGATGGTCGCCGGCATCGCGCTGGGCGCACTCGCCGCGCTGTGGCTCGGGCATGTGGGCTTCTCCGCGTTCGGCCGCTGGCAGGCCGCGCCCGAACGCTGGCACGAGCGATGGCCCTGGCTGCGCCGACTGGCGCTGCCGGTGGTCCTGACCGCGGCGATGTTGCTGCTGGAACTGGCGCCGCCGGCGAGCGACGCCGCGGGCATCGTGGTCGGCCTGCTGCTGGTGCTGGGCGTGTCGGCGGCCTGGCGACGCCATCGCGAACGCAGCGGTCCGCCGCTCGGGCGCCATATCGGGTTCTGGCGCGCCTCGCTGCTGTACCTGATGACCTACACCATCGGCACGCAGGCCGGCTGGTTCGACGATCGCGGTGCGCTGTGGCTGGTCGCGGGCGCGGCGCTGTTCATCTGGGCACGCGATCTGTGGCGCCAGCGGCACGCCCTGCAGCGCGGATGAACGCGGGAACGACACCGCCGATTCTGCTGCCGCAATCACACCCCTGTCATGGCTTCGGCGATAAGGTGCGAAACCCTGCCGCATGCCGCCGGCGTTTCCGGAGTCCATCCCACATGGCCATCTTCAATCAGTCCTCTTCCGGCAAGAAAGAAGCGAGCGAGACGCCGAGCTTCGCCCCGCGCGAGACCGCACCGCCGCCGGCGAACACCGATTTCTCCCCGGCGACCTTCCCGCGCGCGAGCGCCGCGCCCGAGCCGGCCGCGAAGGAGTCGCTGATCGCCGCCGACCTCACCATCGAGGGCAAGATCGAAGGCTCCGGCCACGTCCGCATCGCCGGCCGCTTCAAGGGCGACGTCAACGTCCAGGGGGATCTGTCGGTGGAGCGCGGCGCCAAGCTCAACGGCGGCGTGCGCGCCAAGAAGGTCACGATGGCCGGCGAACTGGAAGGCAACATCGAATCCGCGGCGCGGGTCGAACTGCTCGACAGCTCGGTGCTGGTCGGCGACATCAAGGCCGGCACCCTCACCGTCGCCGCCGGCGCCAAGATCCGCGGCCACATCGACTGCGGCTGGGACGGCGGCAGTGCGCAGAAGTCCGGCATCAAGGAACCCGCGCAGAAGGAGCCGGCTTCCGAGTCGTGAGCGCAGGCTCATGAGCGCATACCGATGAGTACCCGGCCCGGCACCGCGGGCGCCACCCGCGAGTGCCCGCACTGCAAGGCGACCATCCTCGAGAGCGCGGTCATCTGCCCCGCGTGCAAGCACTATCTGCGCTACGACTCCGAGATGCGGCCGGCCAAGCCGGAGCAGGTCCCGCTGCAGGTCGAAGGCACCATCCGCCATCCGCCCGGCGGCGACCCGTGGGAGTACTCGGTGGTGGTGGTGATCCGCGACGAACACGGCAAGGAAGTCGCGCGCAAGGTCGTCGGCGTGGGCGCGATGCACCCCGGCGACCAGCGCAGTTTCACCCTGTCGGTGGAAGTGTTCGAGGCCAAGGGCGCGAAATCCCGCAAGCATTGAGCCGGGCCGTGCGACTTGACAGCGCGCCACGGCGATGGCGTGATCGCCGGACATGCGCAACCCGCTGATCCGTCGCCGCCGCATCACCGTACCACCCGGCTACGCCGAGCGCGACTGCCGTCTGGTGAGCTACGCGATGCCGTTGTGCCCGCACTGCTTCGTGCTCTGCCACGAACCGAAGGACCCGGCGCATCCGGCGATCGACTACACGATCATGGATTTCTTCATGGGCGAAGCCCACGCCCTGTCGCGGCGGATCACCGGCAATCCGCATTCGTTCGTGGTCATCCACAGCGGCGGATTCGTGCGCAAGCGGCCGAATCTGCACATGCACGTGTTCGTGATCCGGCGGCGCCGGCAGAAGGCGTGGCTGTATCTGCTGCTGACCACGATCCACAGCGTCTCGGCGGCGCGGCGCGCCGTGCTTCGAGCGTTCGGGATCGGCCGAAGCGCTGCGACACCGGACGGACTGCCGGAACGGCGCTGACGGCCCGATCGCGTTATCGCGAAGACTCCGGCGTATCGCAGCCATCGCACCCGCCGCAGCCGACATCCGCGGTCTTCACCCGCGGGGCGATGCGACGTCCGATCGCGCGCAGCAACGCCGGACGGCCGTCGCGGACCAGCGGCAGGGCCAGCGCGATGCGCAGCCGGCGTTCGAGCCTCGGCGCCTGTCCGCGCAGCACCACCCAGGCGCTGATCGCGACCGCGATCGCGACGATCAGGTACTGCAGCGTCAATGCGGTCTGCGCCGTCATGCTCAACCCGCTCCCAGCGCGACCGCGAGCTGATAGGTGACGAGCGCGGCGACATAGGCCAGCGCGAACAGATAGACCGTGGCGAAGCCGGTCTGCTTCCACGAATGCGTCTCGCGCTTGATCGTGGCCAGGGTGGAAATGCACATCGGCGCGTAGATGTACCAGACCAGCAGCGACAGCGCGGTCGCCAGGGACCAGTCGTGCGCGATCAGCGGCGACAGCGCCTGCGCCGCGCCGGCGTCGTCGACCGCGGACAGGGCATAGACCGTCGCCAGCGAGGACACCGCCACTTCGCGCGCCGCCAGCCCCGGGATCAGCGCGATGCAGATCCGCCAGTCGAAGCCCAGCGGCGCGAACACCGCGGTCATCGCGTGGCCGAGGCGGCCGGCGAAGCTGTAGTGGATCGCCGCCCCGGTCGCACCATCGGGCGGCGCCGGGAACGACAGCAGGAACCACAGCAGGATGGTGAGCGCGAGGATGATCCCGCCGACCCGCTTGAGGAAGACCGCGGCGCGTTCCCACAGCCCGATCAGCAGATCGCGCGGATGCGGCAGGCGGTAGGACGGCAGCTCCAGCAGCAGCGCGTGCTCGCCGCCGCCGTTGGGCAGCACCAGGCGGCGCCAGCGCTTCATCACCGTGGACACCAGCAGCGCGCTGACGATGCCGGCGACGTACAGCGCGAACAGCACCAGCCCCTGCTGGTTGAACACGCCCCAGACCTCGCGCTGCGGCACGAACGCGCCGATCAGCAATGCGTACACCGGCAGCCGCGCCGAGCAGGTCATCAGCGGCGCGACCAGGATCGTGGCGAGACGGTCGCGCGGGTCCTGGATGCTGCGCGTGGCCATGATCCCGGGCACCGCGCAGGCGAAGCTCGACAGCAGCGGAATGAAGCTGCGCCCGGACAGCCCGGCCTTGAACATCAGCCGGTCGAGCAGGAACGCCGCGCGCGGCAGATAGCCCGATTCCTCCAGCGCGAGGATGAAGGCGAACAGGATGAGGATTTGCGGCAGGAAGATGACGACGCCGCCCAGCCCCGCGATCACGCCGTCGACCAGCAGGCTGCGCAGCGGGCCTTCCGGCAGCGCCGCGCCGACCCGTTCGCCGAGCCAGATCGCGCCGGCGTCGATGCCGTCCATCAGCGGCGTCGCCCAGGCGTACACCGCCTGGAAGATCAGGAACATCACCGCCGCCAGCGTGAGCAGACCGACCACCGGATGCAGCAGCCAGCGGTCGAGCGCATCGTCGATGCGCGCGGTGCGCGCCGGCATGCGTACCGCGAGCGCGAGCAGGCGGGTGGTCTCGGCGTGCGGATCGGCGCCCTCGTCCAGACGCTTCTGCGGCGGATGCAGGCGCGCGGCGATCGCGTCGAGGGTGTCGAGCAACGCACGGCCGCCGTCGCGGCGCACCGCGACGGTCTCGACCACCGGCACGCCGAGTTCGCGCGCCAGCGCCTCCGGGTCGATCGCGATGCCGCGGCGGCGGGCGACGTCCATCATGTTGATTGCGACCACCATCGGCCGGCCGAGCTCGCGCAGCTCCAGCGCGAAGCGCAGATGCAGGCGCAGATTGGTGGCGTCGACCACGCAGACCAGCACATCCGGCGCCGGCTCGCCGGGATAGAAACCGCGGCAGACATCGCGGGTCACCGCTTCGTCGAGACTCGCCGCTTGCAGGCTGTAGGCGCCGGGCAGATCCAGCAGCACCATGCGCCGGCCCGCGGGCGACTGCAGCCGGCCTTCCTTGCGCTCGACGGTGACGCCGGCGTAGTTGGCGACCTTCTGCCGGCTGCCGGTGAGCAGGTTGAACAGCGCGGTCTTGCCGCAGTTCGGGTTGCCGACCAGGGCCAGCCGCAGCGGCGGCACGGTGGCGCTCACGCGGCGGTCTCCGTGCGCAGATGCACGCGCGCCGCCTCGCTGCGGCGCAGGGCGAAGCGGGTGTAGCCGATCTGCACCAGCAGCGGCTCGGCGCCGAACGGCCCGGCGACGACGATCTCCACCCGCTCGCCGGCGACGAAACCCAACTCGCGCAGGCGGCGCGCGATCGCATCGTCGGGCGCGAGATCGACGACCCGCTCGACCACGGCCGCGACCCGGGAGGGCAGTTCGCTCAGCGTCACGGTCGGCCTCAAATGGGAATTGTTCTCATTCTACACCCGGGGCGCGCAGGCGACAGTGCTCAGGATCGATGCCGCGCGCGTCGATTCCGCCCGCAATCGCTGCCGGGCCGCGGCCATGGCCGAGCGGATATCATTCCGGCATCGCAATGCCGGAAGCAGGCGCATGTCCAACTCGCTGCAGCACCACCGCAATGGCCCTGTCGTCCGCCTGCGCCTGCACCGCCCGGATCTGCACAACGCTTTCGACGCCGACCTGATCGGCACCCTCACCGCGGCCCTGCAGGCGCTGGCCGAGGATCGCTCGGTGCGGGTCGTGGTGCTGGAAGGCGCCGGGCCGAGTTTCTCCGCCGGCGCCGACCTGCACTGGATGCGCAGCATGGCCAGTGCGACCGAGGACGAGAACCGCGCCGACGCGCTCGCCCTGGCCCGGCTGATGCGCACCCTCGACGAACTGCCGCATCCGACCATCGCCCGGGTCCACGGCGCCGCGTTCGGCGGCGGGGTCGGGCTGATCGCCTGCTGCGACATCGCGATCGGCGTGCCGGAAGCGAAGTTCGGCCTCACCGAAAGCCGCCTCGGGCTGCTGCCGGCGGTGATCTCGCCCTACGTGATCGCCGCGATCGGCGCGCGTCAGGCGCGGCGCTGGTTCGCCAGCGCCGAACTGTTCGACGGCACCGAAGCGCATCGGATCGGCCTGCTGCACGCGCTGGTGCCGGCCGACGCACTGGATGCCGAGATCACCCGCCAGATCGACCTGCTGCTGCGCGCCGGGCCGATCGCCTCCAGCCAGGCGAAGGCGCTGGTGCGGCGGGTCGCAGCGACCCACGACCGCCATCGTCTGGACCACGACAACGCCGACCTCATCGCGCGCCTGCGGGTCTCGGCGGAAGGCCAGGAAGGCCTCGGCGCGTTCCTCGACAAGCGCAAGCCCGGCTGGGCGCCCTGAACAACGCCACCACACCGGCCACGACACGGAACATCCGCGATGACCGAAGCGATACGTCCGCATCCGATCCTCAATCTCGACGCTGTCGAACTGCTCGACCTGGCCGAGCGTTCGCGCCAGCGCGGCAGCGAGATGCCCGCGCGTTTCGGCGGCCGCATCGGACCGATCGCGCCGCGCATCGGCGCGCGCAAACTGGGCTACAACCTCACCTTGATCGACCCGGGCAAGGCCGCGTTCCCCAAACATTCGCACCGCGCCAACGAAGAGATGTTCTTCGTCATCGACGGCGTCGGCGAACTGCGCCTGGGCGATGCAGTGCATCCGGTGCGCGCGGGCGACGTGATCGCCTGCCCGCCCGGCGGCCCGGACACCGCGCACCAGCTGTTCAACACCGGCGATGCGCCGCTGAAGATCCTCGCCGTGAGCACGATGGAATACCCGGAAATCTGCGAATACCCCGACTCTGGCAAATTCCTCGCCACGACCGGCATGGCCCCGACCGATTTCCGCACCATCGGCCGCACCGCCGACGGCCTCGACTACTTCGACGGCGAAGGTTGAGATGCCTGATTTTTCAGCCACGGATCGACACCGATGAACGCGGATCAGCAAGGTCTGTTGCACGGAGAACTCACGGATCGCGTCCTGCGGGCTTTCTTCGATGTCTACACGCAACTCGGGCATGGCTTCCTGGAAAGCGTCTATGAGGCAGCCCTGACGATCGCGCTGAACGAATCCGGCCTCAAAGCGGAACGGCAAGTGCCGATCTCCGTTCGATTCAGGGGCCGCTGCATCGGCGAATATCGCGCCGATCTTGTCGTCGAAGATCTCCTGATCCTGGAAATCAAGGCCCAGGCCGCTTTGTCGCCGATCAACGAAGCACAATTGTTGAACTATCTGAAGGCCACGGGCATGCAGGTCGGCCTGCTCCTGAACTTCGGACCCAAGCCCCAATTCAAACGCAGGATATTCACCCCTTGAACCTTCATCCCATCCGCGTTCATCCGCGCCAATCCGTGGCAGAACATGTTCAATAAGATCCTCATCGCCAATCGCGGCGAAATCGCTTGTCGCGTGATCCGCACCTGCCGCCGGCTGGGCATCCGCACGGTCGCGGTGTATTCCGACGCCGATGCCGACGCGCAGCACGTGCGTCTGGCCGACGAAGCGCATCGCATCGGCGGCGCGCGGCCACAGGACAGCTACCTGCGTGGCGAGGTCATTCTCGAAGTCGCGAAGGCGTCCCGCGCCGAAGCGATCCATCCGGGCTACGGCTTCCTCAGCGAGAACGCCGACTTCGCCGAAGCGGTGGAGGCCGCGGGGATCGTGTTCATCGGCCCGAAGGCGGCGTCGATGCGCAAGATGGGCAGCAAGGCCGGCGCCAAGCAGCTCATGCACGCCGCCGGGGTGCCGGTGGTGCCCGGCTACACCGGCGAGGACCAGTCGCCGGCGCTGCTGCAGCGCGAGGCCGACGCGATCGGCTATCCGCTGATGATCAAGGCCGCGCACGGCGGCGGCGGCAAGGGCATGCGCATCGTGCGCGACAGCGCGGAGTTCCTGCCGAATCTGGAAAGCTGCCAGCGCGAGGCGCGCAACGCCTTCGGCCGCGACCGCGTGCTGCTGGAGCGCTACGTCGAGCAGCCGCGGCACATCGAGATCCAGATCTTCGGCGACGGCTTCGGCGACGTCATCCACCTCAACGAGCGCGAATGCTCGGCCCAGCGCCGCTACCAGAAAGTGCTGGAGGAATCGCCGTCGCCGTTTCTCACCCCGGAACTGCGCGAGGCGATGGGCGCGGCAGCGGTGCTGGCCGGGCGCGCGATCGATTACCAGAATGCGGGCACGGTGGAGTTCATCGTCGGCCAGGACGGGGGTTTCTATTTCATGGAGATCAACACCCGTCTGCAGGTGGAGCATCCGGTCACCGAATACGTGACCGGACTCGATCTCGTCGAATGGCAGCTGCGCATCGCCGCCGGCGAGCGCCTGCCGAAGGCGCAGCACGAGATCGCCCAGCGCGGCCACGCGATCGAGGTGCGGCTGTACGCGGAAGATCCCGAGGCCGGCTTCCTGCCCGGCTCCGGCAAGCTCACCCGCCTGCGTCTGCCGCAGCCCGATGCGCACACCCGCGTCGACGGCGGCGTGATCGAAGGCGACACCGTCACCATCTTCTACGACCCGATGATCGCCAAGCTCATCGTCCACGACGAAGACCGCCCGCGCGCGCTCGCCCGGCTGCGCGAGGCGCTGGCGCAGTGCGCGATCGAAGGCCCGAAGTCGAACATCGCCTTCCTCGAACGCCTGATCCGGCATCCGTCGGTGGTCGAGGCGACGATCGACACCGGCACGCTCGACCGCGATCTCGACGCCTTCATGCCCAAGCCCGCGCCGCCGGCGCAGGCGCGGCGGGCGCGACTCGCCGCGGCGACCGCGGCGCTGCTGCAGGAAGAAGCCTCGACCCTCGCCGCGGCGGCCCGCAGCGGCGATCCGACCTCGCCCTGGGCCCGCGCCGACGGCTGGCGGCTGGGCCACGCCGGCCAACGCCGGCTGGTGCTGGACGACGGTCAGGCCCGTCACACCCTGGTCGCCCACGGCGGCGGCGGCGATTATCGGATCGAGGACGCCGACGGCGTCGCCGTCGTGGCCGGCGCGCGCCTGCACGGCGGCGCGCTCTCGGCGCGTTTCGATGGCGAAAGTCATCGCCTGCGTCTGGACGCCGACGGCGGTTCCGGCGCATCCTCGCGTCTGGAGGTGCACGACGGCGAACGCCGCTGGCGGTTCGCCCGGGTGCCGGCCTACCAGCCGGCCGACGAGGCCGGCGGCGGCGCCGGCGATCGTGCACTCGCGCCGATGCCCGGACGCATCGTCCTGATCAAGACGCAGGTGGGGGACCGTGTCGTGGAAGGCCAGGAACTGCTGGTGATGGAAGCGATGAAGATGGAGCTGACCCTGCGCGCGCCGCGCGACGGCGAGGTCGCGGAGATCCGCGTCGCCGCGGGCGATTTCGTGGAGGCGGATGCGGCGCTGGTGGTGCTGAAACCATGAACGCGCGCGGTTTCGCCGTCGCGCTGACATGGGCCGTGGTCCTGACCGGCTGCGTCAGCTTCGAATTTCCGCCCACCGTAGGGCGACTCGGCTGCGACCCCGCATTGGCGGGCTCCTGGCGGCAAGCTCCCTCCGCCGGGAGCGACGCCGCAGCGGACGAACGCGGCGCCAGCGAGTGGATCGTCTCCCGCGATTGCACCATCGATCTCAGCAAGGTCGATGATGCCGATGAAGATTCGATGTTCGACATGTCGTCATTCAGGACGTTCGATGTCGGCGGCAGGCACTACATCGCCTTCGAGGCGTACAGCGCACTGCGCAACTACGACAAGAACGAGCGGTTCCTGGGGGAATGGCCGCAGCACCGCGTGCTGGTGCTGCGGTACGACCTGGAAGGCGACGCATTGCGGCTGTGGGCGCCGGATGCCGAAACCGTGTCGCAGACCCGCACGCCGGGCGTCCGCCTGGAGGCCCTGGGCGACAAGTTCCGCAACGATGCGACCGGGGATAATGAGTTCAGCGTCGCGATCGGCACCCGGTTTCATTTTTCGGGCGCACCGGGCGATCTGGAGAAGCTGTTGCGCGAGCATGGCGATCGCCTCTACCCGCAGCCGACGATCAGCCTTCGCCGAAACTCCGGGACAATCTCGTCATGACCGAATCCGTGCGCATCGTCGAAGTCGGCCCGAAGCGGCGCCTCGCCGCCCTGCTGCTGATCGCGCTGCTCGCGCTCGCCGGCTGCGTCTCGTTCGAACGCGCACCGGTATCTCGGCTGAGTTGCGACACCGCGCTCGCCGGACAATGGCGGGCAGTCGCGATGGGGCCGTCGGACCGCCCGATCCGGGTCGCCGCCGACTGCACCATGCAGTGGCCGGAAGACGACGGCGGTACCTACGTCACCCGGCTCGAAGGCTTCGCGCTCGGCGATCAGCGCTATCTCGTGTTCACGCCCGATGTCGCCGACCGGCTGATGAGCGCGGAAGGCGACATCCGCCGCCGCGCCACACCGGGCAGCGTACTGCTGGCGCGCTACCGTGTGGACGGCGACGAAGCGCGGGTCTGGCTGGCCGATCTCGAAGAACTGCGGCGCTTCCCGCTCGAAGGCGGCGCCCGACTGCGCAAGGTCGACGACAGCTTCCTGCATGTCGAAGGCGGGCGACGCGCGATCGGCAAACTGCTCGACGCGCACGGCGAGCGCGTCTTCGCCGGCAGCACCGACGGCAAGGGCGCGCTGCAACTGCGCAGGGTGCCTGCCGCGGAGGCCGCGCCATGACCGAATCGGTGCGCATCGTCGAAGTCGGCCCGCGCGACGGGCTGCAGAACGAAAAGACCCTGATCCCGGCCGCGGACAAGATCGCGCTGATCGACCGGCTCTCGGCCACCGGCCTGCGCAGCATCGAGGCCACCAGTTTCGTCAGCCCGAAATGGGTGCCGCAGCTCGCCGATGCGGCCGAGGTCTACACCGGCATCGCGAAGGCGCCGGGCGTGCGCTATCCGGTGCTGGTCCCGAACGAACAGGGCTACGAGCGCGCACGCGCGGTCGGCGTGGACGAGATCGCGGTGTTCACCGCGGCTTCCGAAGCCTTCAACCGCAGGAACATCAACGCCTCGATCGCGGAATCGCTGCAGCGCTTCGCGCCGGTGATCGCGCGCGCGCAGGCCGACGGCATCGCGGTGCGCGGCTACGTCTCGACCGTGCTCGGCTGCCCGTATCAGGGCGACGTGCCGGTGTCCGACGTGGTGCGCGTCGCGAAGGCGCTGCATGCGATGGGCTGCTACGAGATTTCGCTCGGCGACACCATCGGCGTCGGCACGCCGGGCAAGGCCGCGGCGATGCTGCGCGCGGTCGCCGCCGATGTGCCGATGGCGGCGCTGGCGGTGCATTTCCACGACACCTACGGCCAGGCGCTGGCGAACATCCTCGCCTGTCTCGACGCCGGCGTGCGCGTGGTCGACGCTGCGGTCTCCGGCACCGGCGGTTGTCCCTATGCGCAGGGCGCCAGCGGCAACGTCGCCACCGAGGACGTGGTCTACATGCTGCACGGCATGGGCATGGAAACCGGCATCGATCTCGACGCCCTCAGCGACACCGGACGCTGGCTGTCGCGACGGCTCGGACGCGACAGCGGCAGCCGGGTGACCCTGGCGCGGAGCGCGGCGGCATGAGCGATCCCCGGCCCGGCCAGTGGCAGCAGCCCGCGCCGTCGGCGACCGACCCGGCGCAGACCCTCGAAGCCCTCGATCGCGCCCGCAGCGACCCCGCGCTGCCGGCAGAGACCCGCGACCTGCTCGACCGCGCCCACGCCGCGCTGCAGGGCACGCTGGCCGAGATCGAATCCGAACGCATGCGCTACAGCGCGCTGTTCGACGCCGTGCCCGACCCGGTCAGCATCATCGCCTGGGACGGCACCGTGCTCGATCTCAACAAGGCCGGCACGGCCGCCTATCGCCGGCCGCGCGAGGCCGTCGTCGGCCAGCCGATCGAAGTGCTCAATCCGGATCTGCCGAAGGATCACATGGCGCCGGTCTGGGAAGCGCTGAGCCGCGGCGAGACCTATGTGGTCGAAGTCACCAACATGCGCGCCGACGGCAGCCGTTTCCCGGTCGAAGTGCACACCGCGGGCTTCGACTACCGCGGCAGCAAGTGCATGGTCGCGGTCGCGCGCGACCTCAGCCCGCGCTGGCAGGCGGAGAACCGCTATCGCCTGCTGCTCGAATCGATCGACGTCGGCGTGATCCTGTTCGACCGCGACATGCGCGTGATCTCGGCCAATCCCGCGGCGCATCGCACCATCGGCGCCGCGCCCGGGCAGAGCGTGCACAACCTGCTGCGGCCCGAGGACTGGAAGATCGTCGACGCCCGCGGCCGCCCGCTCGGCTTCCGCGAGTGGCCCACCACCCAGGCGCTGGAGACCGCGCAGGTCATCAGCAACACCGTGGTCGGTCTCTATCACGTGCCGAGCCAGCGCATGTCGTGGATCTCGGTGACCAGCGTGCCGGTGTTCGAGGCCGACGGCACCGCGCCGCAGTACGTGTTCGCGATGTTCAGCGACGTGACCACGCTCAAGCGCGACAACGTGCTGTTCGACCGCGCGCAGGGGCTGGCGCGGATCGGCGGCTGGGAGTGGGACCGCGGACGCCTGCGCCTGTATCTCACCCACGAGGCCCAGCGCATCCTCGGCCGCAGCCCGGTGCCGCAGACCATCGACGAAATGATCGCCGGCGTCGCCCCGACCGATCGCGGCCGCCTGCGCGCCGCGGTCGATCGTCTGATCGCGACCGGCGGCAGCTTCGATCTCGAACTGCAGTATCTGCGCAGCGACCATCTCGGCTGCTGGGTGCGCATGATCGGCGAAGCCGACACCGGCGACCCGGGCACCTCGCGGATCGTCGGCACCCTGCAGGACATCACCGAGCGCAAGCACGCCGAAGAGACCCTGCGCGTGCAGGCGCGCACCGACCCGCTCACCGGCCTGCTCAACCGCGACGCGGTGCTCGGCGAACTCGATCTGCGCATGCAGGATGCGGAGCACGCGGCGGTCGCGGTGCTGTACGTCGATCTCGACCGCTTCAAGGTCATCAACGACGTGCTCGGCCACGCCGCCGGCGACGAACTGCTGGCCTCGGCCGCGCAGCGCATTTCCGCCGCGGTCGGCAGCGAAGGCCTGGTCGCGCGCTTCGGCGGCGACGAATTCCTGGTCGTGTGCAATCTCGCCGACGACCCGCAGCGCCCGGAACGCATCGCCGCGGCGATCCTGCACGCGCTCAACGACAGCTTCCGCTTCGACAACGAGGAATTCACGATCACCGCGAGCATCGGCATCGCCCGCGCGCCGGGCGACGGCGAACGCCCGCAGAGCCTGATCCAGAACGCCGATGCCGCGATGTACGACAGCAAGCGCCGCTCGCGCAACGCATGGCAGGCGTTCACGCCGGCGCTGGCGCAGACCCAGGCCGACCGGCTGTGGATGGAGACCCATCTGCGCCGCGCGGCCGACAACGGCGAATTCCATCTGGTCTACCAGCCGCAGGTCGATCTGCTGACCGGCCGGATCGTCGCCGCCGAGGCGCTGATCCGCTGGCAGAACCATCTGCTCGGCGAACTGCGCCCCGACCGCTTCATCAGCCACGCCGAAACCACAGGCGACATCGTCCGCATCGGCCACTGGGTGCTGCGCGAAGCCTGCCGCCAGGTCGCGGCCTGGCGCGACGCCGGGCTCGGCATCGTGCGCATCGCGGTCAACGTCTCCTATCGCCAGTTCGTCGGCGAGGATCTCGCCCAGCTCGTGCGCGCCCTGCTGGACGAATTCCATCTGCCCGGCGTCGCGCTCGAGCTGGAGTTCACCGAGCGCGTGCTGATCGAGGACGCGCCCGACACCCTGCGCACCTTCGCCGATCTGCGCGAGATGGGCGTGGTCCTGACCATCGACGATTTCGGCGAAGGCTACAGCGCGCTGAACTATCTGCGCCGGCTGCCGATCCATGGCCTCAAGCTCAGCCAGCTGTTCGTCGAGGGCGTACCCGGCAACCATTCGGACGTCGCGGTCTGCCAGGCCGTGGTCGGCATCGCGCGCAGTCTCGGCCTCGGCCTCGTCGCCGAGGGCGTGGAATCCGAAGCGCAGCGCCAGTTCCTGCTGCGCCTGGGCGTACCGATCGCCCAGGGCTTCCTGTTCGCGCCCGGACTCAGGCCCGACGAATTCGCGCACCGGCTGGAGTCCGGCGGGCTGCATCCCCCGGCCGGACATTGACATGACGGCGAATGCTTCGAGTGGCCCCGTCACGATCCGCCCGATCGAAGCGCGCGACGACGCCACGATCGCCACGATCATCCGCCGCGTGATGCCCGAGTTCGGCGCCAGCGGCTGCGGTTTCGCGATCAACGACCCGGAAGTCGACTGGATGCACCGCGCCTACGCGGAGCCGCGCTGCGCCTACTTCGTGGTCGAACGCGACGGCGTGCTCGAAGGCGGCGGCGGCATCGCGCCGCTGGAGGGCGGCGATGCCGACACCTGCGAACTGCGCAAGATGTACTTCCTGCCCGGCCTGCGCGGCCTCGGCGCCGGCGCCGCGCTGATGCAGCGCTGCCTCGACGCCGCGCGCGGCTTCGGATTCCGATATTGCTACCTCGAAACCCTCACCGGCATGGACGCGGCGATGCGGCTGTACGAACGCAGCGGCTTCCGCCGCATCGACGCAGCGATGGGCGCGACCGGGCACGGCGGCTGCAATACCTTCTATCTGCGCGCATTGGACACGGATTGACCACAAACGGGAGCGGGCACGGATGCGCACGCAGGGCATATTGATCAAATGGAACGACGAACGCGGCTTCGGATTCGCGAAGACCCGCGACAGCGGCATCGAAGTCTTCGCGCACATCTCCGAATTTCCGCCCAGCGGACGACGACCGACCATCGGCGACCCGCTGTCGTTCGAGATCGTCACGGCCGCGGACGGCCGCAAGCGCGCACAGGCCATCGTCTTCGAAGCGCCTGCGGCGCACGGCGATCTCCGGCTAGCGCCGCTCGATCGCGCCTCGACACGGGCGTCGCGGCCGTCGATCGATCGCACGGAGCGCAGACCGCCGCGAGCGGGGACCTCACACCGTCGCCGCAGTTCAGGCCTGCCGATGACCGCGTTCGTCTGCGCCGTGCTGGCCGCAGGCGCCTGGTTCGCGCATCGCGAATACAGCCAGTCGCGCGGGATCTCCGACGTCGCCGCGCAGATCGGCGCGACGGCGATGACGGCGTCCCCCGCTTCGCCAGCCTATCGCTGCGACGGCCGACAGCATTGCTCGGAGATGCGCTCGTGCGCGGAGGCAACCTGGTTCGTGCGCAATTGTCCGAACACGAAAATGGACGGCGATCACGACGGCGCGCCCTGCGAACAGGACCTCTGCCGCTGAATCTGCCGCTCGATCGGCGCCGACCTCCGCGATGCGCATGAAAAACCCCGCCGAAGCGGGGTTTTCCGTATCGCGACAAGACGACAATCAGAACCGGTACTGCGCCGAAACGCCGAACAGGTTGACGCTGCTGCTGTACTCGCCGAACAGACGGTGACCGCTGGAGTTGTCGACGATACCGATCTTCGGCGCGTCGGGCTCGATCCGGGTGTAGGCCGCACTGACTTCCAGATGCTCGCTCGCGTTCCAGGTCAGGCCAAGCGAATACCAGCGGCGGTCTTCGTCGGGCAGACGGGTGGTGCGGGTGCGGAAGCTCGACGGCGTTTCGTCGTAGGCGTAGCCGCCGCGCAGCGTGAACGCCTCCGACAGCTGATACTCCGCGCCGATCGACCAGAAGCGGGTATCGGTCCAGTCGAAGTCCTCGACCGCGTTCGGCTGGAACGGGTTGGCGAAGTCGATGTTCACTTCCCGCACCGAATGCCAATCGGTCTCGGCGAACTCGCCCATCAGCGCGAGCTGGTCGTTGAACTGCCAGGCGACGCTGAACGAGGTCACGCTCGGCGTGGTCAGCGGCGCGACCACCGTGGTGTCGCGGAAGCCGTTGCCGAGCACCGTGAGGCTGGCGCGCTGGGCCGGCGTCAGCGGCGCGAGCGGATTGGCGGCGAGCGCAGCGAAGCCGGCCTGCGCGCCCGCGAAGCTGCTGGGCAGAGTGAAGTTGGC
>JBIJBH010000231.1:0-6258 GCA_044345315.1 Lysobacteraceae bacterium | reverse complement strand
CGCCAACAGCCAGCGCGGCGAGGATCTCGGCACCGATCGCGAGGTCTACGGCATCAGCGTGCTGGGCGACTTCCGCATCAGCGACGCCTGGTCGCTGTCGACGATCACCGGCTGGCGCCGTCACGACGGCGTCGACCGTTTCGACGCGGACGGCTCGCAGGCCGACCTGATCGAATTCGACGAGGACGCCTGGGGCCGGCAATTCAGCCAGGAAGTGCGCTTCAACTTCGACAACGGCGGCAAGTTCACCGGCTTCGTCGGCGGCTCCTATTTCGACGAACGCGCCAACCGCGATCTGCACTACCAGGCCGACGAACGTCAGCTCTACGCCCTGCTGTCGCCGCAGATCAACGCCAACACCGCAGCCCTGCTCGGCCCCGCGCTGGCGAATCTCTACTTCCCGATCCTGCCGCTGCTGAATGCGAACGCGACGCCCAACGTGTCGCGCACCTTCACCTGGCTGCCGGCCCCGGGGCTGGTGCCGCCGACCCCGGCCAATCCCGCCGGTTTCCTGCAGATTCCGCTCAATCCCGATCATCGCGAAACCTTCGGCAACGATGTCGACGTGCGCGCGATCGAATTCTTCGCCGACGGCACCTGGCAGTTCGACGATCGCTGGTCGCTGACCCTGGGCCTGCGCGCGACCCACGAATCGATCGAGTACGGCTACTTCGCCGCGCCGGGCAACGGCTCCAGCCTCGGCTTCCTGCTGTCCGCGCGCGGCACGCCCGCCTGCGGCGCGCCGCCCTGCACCAACCTGCTGTTCCCGGCCACCGCCGGGCGGCTCTCGGCGAGCGAGAGTTACCGCTCCTGGGTCGGTCGTGCCGTGCTCGGCTACCGGATCGGCGACGACACCAACGCCTACGCCAGCATCTCGCGCGGCCGGCGGCCGGCGATGCTCAACGTCAGCGATCTCGGCACCGAGGACGTGGAGCCGGAGATCGTCTGGAACTACGAACTGGGCCTCAAGGGCGCCGCCGCCGAAGGCCGTTTCGTCTACGACCTCGCGCTGTACTACTACGACTACACCAACTTCCAGGCCTCGGTGCAGAACGACACCCCGCCGCCGTTCTTCGTCACCACCAACGCCGGCAAGGCGCATGCGCTGGGCTTCGAGGCTTCGCTGCTCGGCCGCTTCAGCGATCACGTGAACGGCTGGCTCAACTACGGCTACATCGACGCCGGCTTCAACGCCTTCGACGACGACGGCACCTATCAGGAGCTGGCCGGCAACCGTTTCCGCATGACCCCGAAGCAGAGCGTCTCGCTGGGCCTGGACTGGACCATTCCGCTGCAGAACGGCGACAGCCTGTATCTGCGTCCTGCATACAGCTGGCGCAGCCAGGTCTATTTCGAGGACGAAAACCAGCCCGGGATCGAGCAGGACAGCTACGGCCTGCTCAGCCTGCGCGCCGGCTGGCGCTTCGCCGAGGGCTGGGAAGTCGCGATCTGGGGCAACAACCTGTCCGACGAGGAATACCTGATCGACGCCGGCAACACCGGCCTGCTGTTCGGGATTCCGACCGTCATCCCGGGCCCGGACCGCAGCTACGGCGTGACCCTGCGCGCGAAGTTCTGATTCACGAAATCATGACCCGCGCACTCCCCGGCCGCCGTGTGCGGCCGGGGGCTCCGGTCCCGCACCCATCCGTCCGGCACGGTTCCGCAACCCCACCCGGCTCCGCTACCCTGTCGGCATGTCTTCCACCCCCGCCCCTGCGCCGCGCGCGCGCGCGATCGCCCCCGCCGTGCTGATGCTGCTCGGGATCCTCGGCATGAGCGCGATCTGGACCATCGCCGCGCTCATGCTGGATACCCAGTGCGCCTGGATCGCCGCCATCGCCGCGGCCGATTTCGCCCTGCTGCTGCGGCTGTCGCAGGCGGCCCCGGGCCACGGGCGTGCGCTGACCGCGCTGCTCGCCACCGTCGCCACGATCCTGATCGCCAACTGGACCATCGCCGCGACCCAGATGGGCGCTCCGATGGGCCTGACCCTGACCGAATCTGTGCAGCGGCTGGGCAGCGATCACGCGCAGACCCTGTTCGGCCTGGCCAACCGCTCGGTCGAATGGGCCTGGTACGGGGTCGCCGGGGTGCTGGCGCTGTGGCTGGGGCGCTGATCGCGGTACTGCCCTGAACCGGCCTACGCATTGCCGGAAGGACTAGCCCACCCCCGGCGCGGGGCGCTGCTGCGGCAGGGCCGTTCGCTTCGATCGCCGCCGCGGGCGGCGGCAGACTCGGGCAGCGGCGCTCAGTGCCTCGACTGCGCGGAATCGGCCGCCCGGGCAGCGGCGCCCTCGGGCATCGGATCGTCGTCGACGACGCCGTGGTCCTTGTACATGTCCCAGATCGACTTCATCAGCACGAAGCCGGGACTGGGCGAGGGCGTCACTTCCAGGGATGCGACCTCCTGCTCCCACTGGGCGCGCATCAACTGCAGCCCGTTGAAGCCATCGATGCGGGCGCAGCCCATGCTCCAGTTCCGGAAATGGCGCTCGCAATCGACCTCGCACGCGTAGAGGCGCACGATGTCGCCGTGCCGGGGATCGGCCTCGATCTTCCGCATCAGCGCCTCCACCGTCTCGCGGTCGCCCTCCAGGCACTGCACGAACATTTCGCCCGAATACAGCAGCACACCGCTGATGCCCGCATGCGCATTGTGTTGCCTGGCGCGGTACATCAGCGCCGCCAACCTCAATCCATCGAACGGCGTCTGCGGACGGCTGGCGTAAACCAGTTGGTAGATTGACATGCACGCCCCCGGCGAGCGAATGAAGATCCGTGCGCCGTGATTCGGCAGTCCCTTGACGCACCCCAGTTGCAAAGCAAGGACCATGCCGACGACCTGCACCGGCGAACATCCGCCTGCTTGCAGGGTCAGGAGACGGCGGTCGCGCCGCGGACTGCGGACGGGATCTGACGCGGGGCGTCGATCGCGGCCCCGATCGCGCCACCAGCACACTCCCGGCACGTCGCCGGCATTGGGCCGAAACCCGCCCTGACCGGCCGCACGCGACTCAGTCGATGATCGTGAACCCGGCCGGCGCCCGGTCCGGCCGATCCTGTGCGCAGTGGTACATGTCCAGATACAGCACGGTTACCTGCTCGCCGCAGACGACTTCATACGCGTCGACGATGTGGAAATCGGGTTCGCCCGGCTGCAGTTTCCGCGGCTTGAACATGTCGGCCATCATCGCGTCCAGCATCTCGTCGGAGGCGTTCTCCGGGATGTCCTGCCGCGGCCCGACGTTGCCGGCGCGGGCGAATTCGGGATGCCGGCTGTCCGGACACAACAGCCGCGCCAGATACTGGCGCTGGCCCATCGGTTCGCAGACCTCGATCGCCTCGGCCTTGCTCAGGCCGTAACCGCCGGCTGCCGGCGCGGCCTCGGCCGAAGCCTCGGTCGGCGGCGCAGGCGGTGCGGGCGCAGGCGTCTGCACAGGGTCCGGCACGGGCGTCTGCTGCGCGAGCGCAAGACCGCTCGTCAGACACATCGCCAGACACATCGCGGGCACCAGAGTCGTGCGGCGCAGCCCCTTGAAGCGCGTGTTCATACCGATTTCCCCCTTGAGCCTGCGCACAGCCTGCCGCGGCCGGATCAAGGCCGCAAGCGCGGCAGCAGCAGCCCTGTCCGCGCCTGATACGCAGACCATTCCGGATGTCGCGCCATCCGCGCGTCCTTGCGCAGCATGTTCGGCAGGAACACCCCGCCCCAGACCCACAGCAGCACCAGCCACGGCAGCCAGTGTCCGGCGAGCAGGGCGAAACTCGCGTACAGCATCATCTCGCCCAGATAGTTCGGATTGCGGGTGCGGGCGAAGAAGCCGTCGACGATCAACCCCGGACGCGCGCGCAGCACGAAATACTTCTGCGCGTCGGCGCCGGCCATCAGCACCACGCCGACCGCATACAGCAGCACCGCCCCGCCCAGCACCGCCGGCGGCTGTTCGATCTTCTGCGACACGATCAGCCACGGCGCGATCCAGTACGGCCCGAGCACCAGCAGCCAGGCGTTAAGCGCACCGCCGAACGTGATCCGCTTCTCCCAGCTCGGGTCGGGAAACAGCCGGTCCTTGAGCAGCCAGATCAGGCCGTAGCTGCCGTGCAGCGCCAGATAGATCCATGCCGTCGTCGTCCACACGTCGTACCAGGCCATGAGCGCCAGCACGAACGGCAGCGTGCCGGCCTTCTGCAGATTGATCGCCCATGCGAGCTTCAGGGCCTTGGGCCCGCCGAGGAAGTCCTCGGTGAGAAAGTCGCGCAGGCGGAGGTAGCGGTCGAGGAAAGCGGGCATCGGCGAATCCTTTCGGTGCGGCGCAGTGCCGGCGCGGGCAGAATAACCGCAGACGTCCTCACCGCCGACCTTCCGGACCCCGCCGATGCGCGACCCCCGCTACGACATCCTGTTCACCCCGGTGAAGATCGGCCCGGTCACCGCGAAGAACCGCTTCTTCCAGGTGCCGCACTGCAACGGCATGGGCCATGCGATGCCGCTGGCCCACGCGGCGATGCGCGAGGTCAAGGCCGAAGGCGGCTGGGCGGTGATCGCGACCGAGGAGTGCGAGATCCATCCCTCCGGCGATGTCTCGCCCTACGTCGAGGCGCGACTGTGGGACGACCGCGATATCCCGGCGCTCGCGCTGATGGCCGACAAGGTCCACGCCCATGGCGCATTGGCCGCTGTGGAACTGACCCACAACGGCCCGACCGCCTCGAATCTCTATTCGCGCGAAGTGCTGATCGCGCCATCGCATCAACCGGCCAAGTACGGCTACCCGGCGCAGGCGCGCGCGATGGACAAGGCCGACATCGCCAACTATCGGCGCTGGCACCGCGAGGCCGCGGTGCGCGCGATGCGCGCGGGCATGGACATCGTCTACGTCTACTGCGGGCACGATCTGTCGCTGGCGATGCACTTCCTGCAGCGTCGCCGCAACCAGCGCACCGACGAATACGGCGGTTCGCTCGAAAACCGCGTACGCCTGCTGCGCGAGGTGCTGATCGACACCCGCGAGGCGGTCGGTGATCGCTGCGCAGTGGCGATCCGCTTCGCCACGGAGGAGCTGCTGGGGCCCGGCGGCATCGAGCGCGCCGAAGCCGAGGACATCGTCGGCATGCTCGCCGAGCTGCCAGACCTGTGGGACGTGAACGTCGCCGCCTGGTACAACGATTCGGTGCCGTCGCGCTTCGCGCGCGAGGGCGCGCAGGAGCCGCTGATCGACTTCGTGAAGCGCAGCACCACGCGACCGGTGGTTGGTGTCGGCCGCTTCACCTCGCCCGACACGATGGTGTCCCAGATCCGCCGCGGCGTGCTCGACTTCATCGGCGCCGCGCGCCCGTCGATCGCGGATCCTTTCCTGCCGAAGAAGATCGAGGAAGGCCGGATCGACGAGATCCGCGAGTGCATCGGCTGCAATATCTGCGTCTCCGGCGACATGACCATCACGCCGATCCGCTGCACCCAGAACCCGACGATGGGCGAGGAGTGGCGCAAGGGCTGGCATCCCGAGCGCATCGCACCCGCCGCGTCATCCGCACGGGTGCTGGTGGTGGGCGGCGGCCCGGCGGGGCTGGAGGCCGCGCGCGCGCTCGGCCAGCGCGGCTACGAGGTGCATCTGGCCGAGGCTTCGCGCGAGCTGGGCGGCCGCGTCACCCGCGAGGCGCGGCTTCCCGGGCTGTCGGAATGGGGGCGCGTGCGCGACTGGCGCGTCGGCCGCATCCGCGCGATGAACAACGTCGCCACCTATCTCGACTCACGGCTCTCGGCGCAGGACGTGCTCGACTTCGGTGCAGAGCACGTCGTGATCGCCACCGGCTGCCTCTGGCGCCGCGACGGCATCGGCCGCACGCACTGGCAGCCCATCCCCGGCTTCGACGACGCAGCGCGCGTGTTCACGCCGGACGATGTGATGGACGGACGCCTGCCGGACGGCCCGGTGGTGGTGTACGACGACGACGGCTTCTATCACGCCAGCGTGATGGCCGATATGCTGGCACTCATGGGCCGCGACGTTGTGCTGGCCACGCCCGAGGACACGATCGCGCCGTGGAGCGCCAACACGCTCGACTACCGCCACATCCAGTGGCACCTGGCCGAGCTCGGCGTGCGCCAGTGCGTGGCGCACGAGGCGCTGGCGCTGGAGGCCGGTGGCCTGCGCGTGCGCCACGTCTGGAACGGCGAGGAGCAGGTGCTGCCCTGCGCCGCCGTGGTCACGGTGACCTCACGCCTGCCCGTGGATGCGCTGTACCACGACCTCG
>JBIJBH010000230.1:0-6267 GCA_044345315.1 Lysobacteraceae bacterium | reverse complement strand
GTCGCCAGCCGCGGATACGGCCGCGAGCGCGCCGGCGAAGCGCGCTGGGTCGACGCGAACACCGACCCGGCGCTGGGCGGCGACGAGCCGGTGCTGATCGCGCGCCGCACCGGTGCGCCGGTGCGGGTCGATCGCGATCGCGCCGCGGCGGCGCAGGCGCTGATCGAGGCCGGCTGCGACATCATCGTCTGCGACGACGGCCTGCAGCACTACCGGTTGGCGCGCGATGTCGAGATCGAGGTGATCGACGGCCGCCGCCGCTACGGCAATGGCCTGCCGCTCCCCGCCGGGCCGATGCGCGAACCGGCCGAGCGCGGCGCGCGCTGCAACTTCCGGGTGCTCAATCTCGGTGCCGGCGGCGGCTCCGATGCCGACGCGCCCCGCTTCGGCGAATGGCCGATGCGGCTCGGCACAGGCGATGTGCTGGCCCTGCGCGGTGCGCGCAGCCAGCCGCTCTCGGCCTTCGCCGGCCAGCGCGTGCATGCGGTGGCCGGGATCGGCGACCCGGAACGCTTCTTCGCGACCCTGCGCGACGCGGGAATCGCGGTGGTGCCGCATGCCTTTCCCGATCATCACCGCTACCGCGCCGAAGACCTGAGCTTCGGCAGCGACCTGCCGGTGCTGATGACCGAGAAGGACGCGGTCAAATGCGCCCCCTTCGCCGACGACCGCGCCTGGAGCGTGCCGGTCCGCACGCAGTTGCCGGAAGCTTTCTGGGTGGCGCTGCTGGATCGGCTGCGGGAACGGTCACGCGCATAGAGCCTATCGGTCCATGCGTTCTCGCCGCGGGATCTCTCGACAGAAATTGGAATCAGCGCTCGCTGATGCAGACACCATGTCTCCGGCCCCCATACCGCTTGAAGCGGAGGGCGAACAGCGCGGCTTCCGATCCCGACCCGCTATCATCCGCGCATGACCGCATCCGCCGATTTCGTCGTCGCCATTCCCGCCCGCTACGCCGCCTCGCGGCTGCCCGGCAAACCGCTGCGGATGCTGGGCGGCGAACCGCTGGTACTGCACGTCGCGCGGCGTGCGCTGGCCGCCGGCGCGCGCGAGGTCTGGGTCGCGACCGACGATGCGCGGATCGCCGATGCGCTCGCCGGCAGCGGCGTGCGGATCGCGATGACCGCGGCCGATCATGTCTCGGGGACCGATCGTCTGGCCGAATGCGCGCGCATCGCCGGCTGGGAGGCCGACACCGTGGTGGTGAATCTGCAGGGCGACGAGCCATTCGCCCCGGCCTCGGGTATCCGCACGGTGGCCGAGGTCCTGGTCGCCTCCGGAGCGCCGATGAGCACGCTGGCGACCGCGATCGAGGACGCCGCGACCCTCTTCGACCCGAATGCGGTCAAGCTGGTCCGCGCCGCCAGCGGCGACGCCCTGTATTTCAGCCGTGCGCCGATCCCGTGGGCGCGCGACGCCTTCGCCGCGGAGCGTTCGAGCCTGCCGGCCGGCGGCGCTTGGCTGCGCCACATCGGCATCTACGGTTACCGCGCCGGGTTCCTGACCGCCTTCGCGGCGCTGCCGCCGTCGCCGCTGGAGCGGATCGAGGCGCTGGAACAACTGCGCGCGCTGGAAGCGGGCCACCGGATCGCGGTCGCGCTCGCCCCCGAGCCGTTCCCGCCCGGGGTCGACACCCCCGAGGATCTGGAGCGCGCCGAGCGCCGTCTGGCCGAAGCGCGGGGAGCGGGCTGAGATGCGGCTGCTGATGGTGTGTCTGGGCAACATCTGCCGCTCGCCCCTGGCCGAAGGCGCGATGCGCGCCCATCTCGATCGTCACGGTCTCGACTGGGTCGAGGTCGACTCCGCCGGCACCGGCGGCTGGCACGCCGGTGAACCGCCGGATCCGCGCAGCATCGCGGTCGCGGCCGGATTCGGGGTCGACATCCGCGCCCAGCGCGCGCGCCGGCTGCGGGCGGCCGATTTCGAGGCCTTCGACTGGCTGCTCTGCGCCGACCGCAGCGTGCTGCGCGACGTGCGCGCGATGGCCCCGGCCGGAACCCCGGCGCAGGCGGCGCTGCTGCTGGAATGGGCGGGGCTGGAGGCCGTCGCGGACATCCCCGACCCCTACACCGGCGATGCCGAGGATTTCCGCCGGGTCTGGTCGCTGGTGGACGCCGCCGCGGCCGGGATCGTTGCCCGTCTGACCGACGGCCGTCCTTTGCGGCGCTGAACGGTTGACGCTCGCGCCCGGACTGCGGATGCTGACCGACGCATGGACACTCACCCCGCCCCCGAATTCCCCGCCTCGCTGGAATGGCTGAATCTGGCCAACCCCCTGCGCATGGCGCAACTGCGCGGCAAGATCACCGCGCTCGCCTTCGTCAACGCCGGCTCCGCCTGGTGCCAGCAGCGGCTCGCCGATCTGGCGACCCTGCGCAAGCGTCACGGCGACAACCTGCACGTGGTCGCGATCCACGTGCCGCGCTTCGATCACGAACGCGATCCGAAGCGGGTGCTCAAGCGCCTGCATCGGCTGCCGCTGGAGTTCCCGGTCGCGCACGACGCGGACTGGACGATGTGGCAGCACTACGGGGTCGACGCCTGGCCGACCGTGGTGTTCCTCGACGACCAGGGCCGGATCCGCGACCGCGTGGTCGGCGACGGCCCGGTGCGCGATCTCGACGCCCAGGTGGCGAAGCTGCGCGGCGAACAGACCCCGCAGTCGATCAATCCCGAACCGATCGAACTGCGCCGCAACCGCGAACCGGACCTGCCGCTGCGTTTCCCGATGGGCATCGCGGCCAACCAGCAATATCTCTACGTGGTCGATTCCGGCCATCACCGGGTGCTCGAATGCACCCTCGCCGGGCGCATCCACCGCCAGTTCGGCAGCGGCGGGCCCGGCTTCATCGACGGCCCGATGGAGTTGGCCGCGTTCCAGAACCCGCAGGGCCTGTGGCTGCAGCGCGATGCGCTGTACGTCGCCGACACCGGCAATCATGCGATCCGCCGCATCCGCCTGAGCAGCGGCGATGTCGATACCCTGGTCGGCGCCGGTCGCCTGGGCGCGCCGAGCGAAGGCGTGGTGCAGGATCCGCGCTCGGTCGCGCTGGACCAGCCGCGCGCGGTCGCGGTCTCGCCCTCGAACATCGTCTGCATCGCCACTGCAGGCGACAACCGGATCTGGGCCTACGACCTCGGCGACCGCTCGCTGCGGCTGCTGGCCGGTTCGGGCACGATGGACCTGACCGACGGCGAAGGCGCCGCGGCCGGTTTCGTCGGCCCGACCGCACTGGCGATCGTGCAGCAGATCCTCTACGTCTGCGACGAAGCCGCCTCGGCGATCCGCAGCGTGCATCTGCGCACTCGCCAGGTCAGCACTCTGGTCGGGCAGGGCGCCTGGCGCTTCGGCAACATCGAGGGCTCGCGCAGCGACGCCCTGCTGCAGCAGCCGCAGGCGATCGCGCTGGACGGCAACGCGCCGGTGCTGTGGGTCGCCGACAGCGGCAACGACCAGTTGCGCACCCTGCGCCTGGGCGGCGGCGAGCTCAGCACCATCAGCCTGCCGCAGCGGCTGCATGGCCCGGCGGGCCTTGCGGTGTTCAACGGCGTGGTCTGGATCGCCGACACCGACGCCCACGCGGTCCTGCGTTTCGATCCGTCCGAAGGCAGCCTGCGCCAGATCCCGATTGGCGAGTGAGTCGCGCATGAGCGGCAAGCGCGATTCCGCGCCGGCGGCCCCCGCCGCGGGCAGCGGCGGCGCCGACGAGCCCGGCTTCGATGGGCGCGGCTTCGATGGGCGTGAGTACGCCCGCGCACTTACCGTCGCGCCCGGCGTCTATCGCATGTACGCCGCCGACGACAGTCTGCTGTACGTCGGCAAGGCGGCGTCGCTGAAGAAGCGCGTCGCCAGCTATTTCACCAAGGCGCTGCCGGCGCGCACCGCGGCGATGGTCGCGCAGATCGCGCGGATGGACGTCACCGTTACCCGCACCCCGACCGAGGCGCTGCTGCTGGAGAACCAGCTCATCAAGTCGCTGAAGCCGCGCTACAACGTGCTGCTGCGCGACGACAAGAGCTATCCCTACGTGGTGCTGACCCGCGAGGCCTGGCCGCGGATCGCCTTCCATCGCGGCCCGCGCGCGCTGCCCGGGCGCTATTTCGGGCCGTATCCCAGCGTCCCGGCGGTGCGCGAGACGCTCAACCTGATGCACAAGATCTTCCGCCTGCGCAGCTGCGAGGACAGCGTCTTCCGCAACCGTTCGCGGCCCTGTCTGCAGCATCAGATCGGTCGCTGCACCGCGCCCTGCGTCGGCCTGGTGCCCGCGCGCGATTACGCCGAGAGCGTGCGACAGGCGGCGATGTTCCTCGAAGGCCGCAGCGATGAGCTCACCGCCGAACTGACCGCGGCGATGGAAGCGGCCAGCGCGCGCCTGGATTTCGAGGACGCCGCGCGCCTGCGCGATCTGATCGGTTCGATCCGCAAGCTGCAGTCGCGCCAATACGTCGACGGCAAGGCCGCCGATCTCGACGTGCTCGCGGTGGCGATGCAGCAGTCCCAGGCCTGCGTGGTGCTGCTGATGTTCCGCGACGGCCGCAATCTCGGCACCCGCAGTTTCTTTCCGAAGACCAACGGCGAGGACAGCCCCGAGGAAGTGCTGGGCGCGTTCGTGTCGCAGTACTACGCCGAGCAGGCGCCGCCGCGCGAGATCGTGCTCGATCGCGCGATCCCCGAGCAGGACATGCTCGAGGAAGCGCTCGGGGTCTCGGCCGGGCGCCGGGTACAGCTGCGCACCGGGGTCCGCGGCGAGCGCGCGGGCTATCTCGATCTGGTTCGCCGCAACGCCGAACTGGCGCTCGCCACCGAACTGGGCAGCAATGCGGCCCAGCGCGCCCGCGTCGAGGGTCTGCGCGAGCTGCTGGGCCTGGAAGAGCCGCCGCAGCGGATCGAATGCTTCGACATCAGCCATACGCTCGGCGAGGCCACCGTGGCCTCCTGCGTCGTCTTCGACACCGAAGGCGCGGTCCGCGGCCAGTATCGCCGCTACAACATCGAGGGCGTGGCTCCGGGCGACGATTACGGCGCCATGCGCCAGGCGCTTGAGCGGCGCTTCCGGCGCGCGGTCGAGGCCGCAGCTGCGGATCCGCACGCCGCGAGCCCCGCTGGGGCGGGCGAGGGCGACGAAAGCGCGGCGACGCAGCGTCCGGCGCAGGCAGTCCTGCCCGACCTGCTGCTGATCGACGGCGGCACCGGCCAGGTCGCGCAGGCCAACGCGGTGCTGGCCGATCTGGGCCTCACCGCCATCTGCGTGGTCGGCGTCGCCAAGGGCGAGGCCCGCCGGCCCGGCGACGAGACCCTGCTGCTGCCGGACGGCCGCGAACTGCATCCCGGGGCGGCCTCGCCGGGCCTGCAGCTGATCCAGCAGGTCCGCGACGAAGCGCACCGTTTCGCGATCACCGGTCATCGCGGACGCCGGCAGAAGGCGCGGGTCTCCAGCCGTCTGGAAGATATTCCGGGCATCGGACCGCGCCGACGCGCTAATCTGTTGCGGCATTTCGGAGGGCTGGCCGGGCTCAAGGCCGCCGGGGTCGAGGAGATCGCCCGGGTGGAGGGAGTGAACGCGGCGCTCGCCGGCCGGATCTACGCGGCCCTGCACGGCCTGGAAGGCGGTTGAACGACGGCCTGCCGATGCGCCAGACATCCCAAGGAACGCCATGACCCTGACGGTACCGACCATGTTGACCCTCGCCCGGATCGTGATGATCCCGGTGCTGGTCGTGGTCTTCTACATGCCCTACGCCTGGACCAATTTCGCGTCGGCGGCGCTGTTCGCCCTGGCCGCGATCACCGACTGGCTGGACGGCTGGATCGCCCGCCGCTATCAGCTGCATTCGGCTTTCGGCGCTTTCCTCGACCCGGTCGCGGACAAGCTCATGGTCGCGGTCGCCCTGTTCCTGATCGTGCAGGGCCACCCGACCCGCTGGATGGCGCTGTGGGCGGCGGTGATCGTCGGCCGCGAGATCGCGGTGTCCGCGCTGCGCGAATGGATGGCCGAACTGGGCCAGCGCGCGACGGTGAAGGTCGCGATGATCGGCAAGATCAAGACCGTGGTGCAGATGGTCGCGTTGACCATGCTGCTGTATTCGGTGGTGCCGGGCCGCAAGCCGGCGCCCTGGCCGGGCGACCCGATCTTCCACATCGGCGACTGGCTGCTGGCCGGCGCCGCCCTGCTGACCCTGTGGTCGGGCGCCCAGTATCTGATCGCCGCCTGGCCCAGCCTGATGGCCGACGAGAAGAAGAGTGTTGACAGCGCCGCAGCAGAC
>JBIJBH010000229.1:0-6304 GCA_044345315.1 Lysobacteraceae bacterium | reverse complement strand
GCAGATCCACCACATCGAGCTGGAAGCCTTCGGTCTCGGCGCCGATCTGCTGCCGGGGCACGCCCTCTTCGCTGACGAACCGCGTCCTGAGCACCTCGTGACGGCGCACGATCCCGTCCAGGCTCCGCTTCAGCGCAGCGACATCCAGCGCGCCCTCCAGCCGCAGCGCCGCAGGAATGTGATACGCCGCGCCCGCCGCGTGATCCAACTGATCCAGGAACCACAGACGCTGCTGCGACCACGACAAGGGCAGCGTGCCGCTGCGGTCCGCTCGAACGATCGTATCGGCCTGCGTCCGCGCGCCGCCGGACACCACGGCGCTCAGATCGCGCAGGCTCGGATGCGCGAAAATCTCGCGCGGCGAAATCTCCACGCCCAGCGATGCCCTGACCCGTGTCGAAAGACGCAACGCGAGCAGCGAATGGCCGCCCAGCTCGAAGAAATGATCCTCGCGCCCCACGCGTTCCAGACCCAGCAGCTCGCGCCAGATCGCCGCGATCGCCTCTTCCACATCACCCGACGGCGCTTCGTACGCGTACTGCGCCACCTCGCCCTGCTCCGGGGCCGGCAGACCTTTCCGGTCGACCTTTCCGTTCGGCGTCAAGGGCAAGCGATCCAGTCCGACATACATCGCCGGCACCATGTACTCCGGCAGATCGCGCTGCAGTTGCTCGCGCAGGCCGCTCACCGACAGGGTCTGGCCGGGCTGCATCACCACATAGCCCACCAGGCGCTTCTCGCCCGGCACGTCCTCGCGCGCCAGCACCACCGCTTCGCGAACGCCGGCGCAAGCCTGCAGCTTGGACTCGATCTCTCCCAGCTCGATCCGGAAGCCACGGATCTTCACCTGGAAGTCGTTGCGTCCCAGATACTCGATTCTCCCGTCCGGCAGCCAGCGCCCCAGATCGCCGGTCTTGTAGATCCGGGCGTCGCTGTCCGCGTTGAAGGGATCCTTGACGAATCGCTCCGCCGTGAGATCCGGACGATTCAGGTAACCGCGCGCCACTCCCGCGCCGCCGATGTGGATCTCGCCCGCGACACCGATCGGTACGGGGGCTCCGTGTTCATCCAGAATGTAGATGCGTGCGTTCGCGATCGGCCGGCCGATCGACGCGTCTCCGCGGGGGTCGCCGAGAGAATCTATCAGATTCGTCGTCGCATACGTCGTCGCTTCGGTCGGCCCATAGCAGTTGACCAGACGTACGGAAGCATCGGGTTCACCCAGGACGTGATCGACGCTAGCCATGTCGATCACATCGCCGCCGGTCATGAGATATTTCATTCCGCGCAGCGCAGGCTTCAGCGAAGCGGCGTACTGATTGAACAGACCGGTCGTCAGGAACAGGGAGACCACACCTTCCCTGACGAGCATGTCCGAAAGCGATTCCGGACTCAGCAGGGCTTCTTGCGAAACGATCAGCAGGCGATGCCCATTCAGCAGACCGCCCCAGATTTCCCAGACGGACGCATCGAATGCGGGATTGGAGCAATGCGTCGAACACGCATTGCCGGGAATCGTCGCATAGGGGTTGTTGAGCGCGAGATTGAGGATGTTCCTGTGCTCGACCATCACGCCCTTCGGGCGTCCGGTCGATCCCGACGTGTAGATGACGTACGCCAGATGGCGCGAGCCCAGATCGGCGACATGCGGATCGGCCTCTTCATGCACCGCCCCCGACTTCATGTCCTCCAGCAGCAGCACCGGCATCGATGTCGTCGACAGCCACGGCACATCGCGCTTCAGGCTCGTCTGGGTCAGCACCGCGATCGGCGCACTGTCCTCCAGGATGTACTCCAGACGCTCGCGCGGATAGGTCGGATCCAGCGGGACATAACCGCCGCCCGCCTTCAGCACTCCGAGCAGCCCGACCACCATCTCCACGCTGCGATCAGCGCAGATCGCGACCCGATCCTCCGGCTTCACTCCCAGTGCGATCAGTCGGTGCGCCACGATGTTCGCGCGACGATTCAGCTCGCGATAAGTCAGCGATTGCGTTTCATGGATCAGCGCAACGGCATCCGGCGCGGATCGCACGTGGTCCTCGAACACCGCATGCACGCAGCGATCCCGGGGATAAGGCACCGCCGTCGCATTGAAAGCATGCAGAATCTGCTGCCGGGCACGCGTCGACAGCAGCGGCAGCGCATGGATCGGCTGCGAATCGTCCGCGACCATGCCTTCCAGCAGGGTCGCCCACGATTCCAAGAGGCGATCCATCGTCGAACGATCGAACAGATCCACGGCGTATCGCAGACTGCCGACCAACCCGCGATCCGTTTCCCTCAGCAGCAGCGAAAGGTCGAACCGGGATGCCTGCGACGACGATTTGACGGCCGTCAGGCTCAATCCCCAGAGCCCGATCTCGGCGTGACCGCAGCCGGCGTCGAGCGCGAAAACCGTCTGGAATACCGGGCTGTAGCTCGGGCTCAAGACCGGCTGCACGGCCTCGACCACCTGATCGAACGGCAGATCCCCGTGCGCATGCGCCCCCAGGAGCGTCTCTTTGACCTGTGCCAGCAACTGCGGCACGGTGCGCTCCGCGCCCGCATCCACACGCAGCGCGAGCAGGTTCGCAGGCCATCCGGTCCCAGCAGGCGCCTCGATTCCGGCGCGGCTCGGTGCCGGGCTACCGATCACGACCTCGTTCTGGCGGCTCAGTCGCGACAGCAGCGCAGACCAGCTCGTCAACAGCGTCACGAACAGCGTCGCGTCGTGTCGACGCGACAGCGCATGCAGACGGTCCACAAGGTGGACGGGCAGTTCCACTTCGATGTCCGAACTGCGGTAACTCTGCACCGCAGGCCGTGCACGATCCGTCGGCAATTCCAGCAATTCCGGCGCACCCTGCAGCCGTCGCCGCCAGTACTCGCGCTGACGTTTCAGCGCCTCATCGCACAGCCGACCTCCCTGCGCTGTCGCAGCATCGGTGGCGGCGTCATTCGGAGTTTCGGCAGTTCGGCCGGATTCGGGGCGAGAGGCGCGGATGGTCGCCGGCCTGTCGATGCGGCCCAGGTACTCGATCGATCCATCCTCCAACCAGCGCGCGAGGTCGCCGGTCCTGTACATTCTGGCGCCGGCCAGGAAAGGATCTTCGACGAATCGTTCGAGGGTCAGTTCGGAGCGGCCGTGATACCCCAGCGCCAGACCGGCGCCTGCGATGCACAGCTCGCCCGGAGCGCCGATCGGCTGCAAGTTGCGATGACGGTCGAGAATGCGGATCGTCGTATTCGGGATCGGCTTCCCGATCGGCACGAACTCGCGCCCAAGCAGCGCCTCAGGCGATATCCGCATCGCCGTGCTGACGATCGATGTCTCGGTCGCGCCGTAGGTGTTGTACAGCGCGATGTCCGGATTGCGGGCAAGAAACGCCTGCGCCTTGCCGTGGTCGAGCTTCCCACCACCGACGACCACGCAGCGCAGGCCGGACAGCCTCGCGCCTGCAGCCGCAAGCGCGTGGAATATCGCGGTCGGGACATTCAGCACGGACAAGCCATGCTCTGCGATGCTTGCCTGCAACTGCGCGGGCGAAAGCGTCTCGGCACCAGCCTGTATCACCAGTCGGGCACCGCTGTTGAGGGTGGCGAAGACTTCCTGGAGAAACAGGCCGGAGCCGATGCCGGAGAGCTGCAACTGCGCATCCTGAGACCCGATTCCGTACAGTTCCCGCGCATGGAGGGTCTGGTTGACCAAGCCCTTGTGGGCAAGGAGTACACCCCTCGGATGACCGATCGAACCCGTCGCATAGATCAGGCATGCGGGCTGAACTTCGGTCGACTGCGTCGGCAATCGCGGAATCGCATGCCCGGTGTCCGGGAGCGCCTCGCTGCCGTCGAGAGCGACCACGCGGACCTGTTCGCCTGCGATCGCCTCCACCGCAGACATCAAGTCCGGCTGGGCAAGCACCAGTTTCGTTCCGCTGTCGCGGATCATGTCCGCCAGTCGGCCGCGCGTGTGGGCGGGATCGAGCGGGAAGAAGCACCCTCCGCAGCGGAGGATTGCCAGCAGACCGACGACGGCTTCGACCGATCGTTCGGCGCACAGTCCGACCACGGTCCCAGACGTCACCCCCGATTGCTGCAGCGCCTGCGCGAGTCGCAGGCTGTCGCGATCGAGTTGGCGATACGACAGTCGCCGATCCATGGATACGATCGCGGTGCGATCGGCGTAGGCTTCCACGGCCTCGGCGAAAAGCGCATCCAGACTGACTGGCGTGATCGCCGACTGCGGTCGATTGAAGTGATGGAGCAGACGATCGCGTTCTTCGGGCGTAAGCATCGAAGGCATGGCGTTGGCGCCGCCGCGATCCGAGCCCAACGACTCCAGGAACTGCTGCAGGTGGACGAAGACGCGTTCGACCAGACGGGCCCCGTACCGGCCCGGCAGGTGGCTGAAGCGCAGTACGAACGCGTCGCCGCGATCGAATACCTGCAGGCCGAGATCGGAGCCTTCCTGCTGGAAGATGTCCGTCACCAGCTCGACGTCGGGACCGGGTTCTCCGGGCGTGCGGCTGAAATCGCCGTCGCGCACGAAATCCTGATAGGCGTAAGTGATGCCGAAACGGGAGTCGCCGCGGGCATCGCCGCCCTGCGCCACGCCGTCCATCAGCGCAAACGGATACACGGAGTGATAGAGCCCATCGAGCATCGTGCGCTGCACGCTGCGGATGGCGCTGCCGAAATCGTCCTCATCGCCGTAGGAGACGCGGAGAGGCACGAGGTTCACGAAGTAGCCGATCGCGTTCGCATGCAGTTTCGGGTTTCGCACCGAGACCGGCATGCTGACCACGATGTCGTCCTCGCCCGAGTGACGGCGCAACACCTCCGCGAACGCGGCCAGGAACACCGTGGAAACGGCAACGCCGGCATCTGCCGCGAGGCTTCTGATCCGTCGGGAACATGCCTCGTCGAGGACCCGAGCGAGCACGGCGGCGTCGCCGGCGGCGGTTTCCGCATGCGGCGGCGTCGATTCGTCCGCGATACGCAGAACGGTTGATGCGTCCTGCAGCTGGCGTTTCCAGTATGCCGCGTGCTTCGCGCCCTCCGGCGACGAAAGCATGGTCTGCTCCCACATCACGTGGTCCGCATATCCGGAGGAGATCGCCGCCGGGCGGATCGTGTTCGAGGACAGCAGATCTCGATACGCGTCCAGCAGGGACTTCATCAGCAGAATGCCCGAATGACCGTCGAAGATCACGTGATGCACGACGAGCATGAGGTAGCTGAGCGAAACGCCTCTTCGGTGCAGTTCGATCCGCACGAGCGGGCCGCGCTCGAGATCGAAAGGACGTCGCGCCGATTCGATCAGCGCCGGGATGACGCGATCCTCCTCCATCGTCGAATAATCCAGCGCGACCAGCTGCGGTCGGCAGTCGTGGCTCGCGACCAGGACATGGGCGCTTTCTCTTTCGACGACTCTGGCGCTGAGGATCGGATGCCGATCGAGCACCGAATCCCACGCGCGGAGCATGAGGTCGGCGTTCACCGGACCGGTGAGCCGCACGCACAGCGGCACATTGTAGATCGTCGACTCGGGCTCCAACTTCTGGATCAGATGCAGCGCCTGCGCGCCCACGGACATGGGAATGGCGATTTCGGCATCGCTGCGAACCGCGCTGTCGGTCGGACCGGAAACGGACGCAACGGAAGGGGTTTGCGTCTGCGCCTGGGTCAACCAGACGAGAAGATCGCTTTTGTTGCGGGCGATCCGGGCTTTCAATTCGTCTGTAAGGGCATCTCTTGGGGCGTAGCAATTCAGCTTGCCGTCTTCGACCGAGAGTCGAATGCCGCGCGACGCTAGCGTCGCCAGCAGCTCCTTGACACTATCCATCGAGATAACCTCTCTTTACTACAGAACGCACGCGCCCAGCATCCGACCGACCGCTATCGCCACAGACCTTGACGCCCAAAAGTCACCGACGGCCCAGGCTTCGCCGCTCTGGCGCCGTCGGCTTCGGCCCCATCATATCCCCATCCGACGACCCGTGAGGTCGCGGCGACCCGCTGCCCGCAATCTCAGCCCCCGTGGACTGCCTGTCTGCCGCCACGATCGTCCACCAGCTTGCCGTCGAACAGACAGACCTGCCTGGTCGCCTGTTCGGCGGAACGCGGATCGTGGGTCACCATGACGATGGTGCTGCCGTTGCGATGCAACGCAGAGAGCAGATCCATGACCATCTGCGCATTCTTCGAGTCCAGGTTGCCGGTCGGTTCGTCCGCGAGCAGCACCTTGGGCTGACCGACCAGCGCGCGCGCGATCGCGACGCGCTGCTGCTGACCGCCCGAAAGTTCAGCCGGATAGTGCTTC
>JBIJBH010000227.1:0-6311 GCA_044345315.1 Lysobacteraceae bacterium | reverse complement strand
AAGGCCCTGCGCAAACTGCGCCACCCCAGCCGCAGCGAACAACTGCGGAGCTTCCTCGACATCGACTGAGCCGAGCGCCCGCCGCGACGCACACCCGAAGCCCGCCGCAAGGCGGGCTTCGCGTTTGCAAGGCCGGTAAGAACAGGGGGTGGGCTGGATTTCGCGCCCGAATTGTGTTCGGATCGCTGCGGGGGCTCGAACACGGAACATCGCGGATCGGGGAGGGGGGGATGATCGACGACAGCGGAGCCGGGTCGGCACGGGCTGTGCCCGCCGGCGCGAAGTACGCCGCCACCTGCGGCGCGATCGCGGTCGCGCTGTGCCTCACCCTCGGCCTGTCGCCCGCGCGCGCCCAGGAATGTCGCTGGCCGATGCGGATCGAGCTGAAGACCCCGCGCAGCACGATGGCCACGGGCAACATCGCCACGCTGGAGCCCGACCCGTTCGGGGATCTGATCGATCCTTCGGACGTCGCCCTGCAGGTCACGCTCTCTCCCGACGCCGACGACCCGGAACTGGTCGGTTTCGCGGTCGTCGCCGACATCGACCTGTCGGCGCTCTCGTCGCGCTATCCGGACTTCGTCCGCGCCTCGCCCGAATTCCGCGAGATCGACGGGATGAACCGCTGCGAGGAAAAGTTCGACGACTACGCGTTCCCGATCGACGTGCAGGACGGACGGCTGCGGGCGCAATTCAATTTCCGGGCCGAGCGCAATACCTGCATCAACGACCGGAAGTTCATGAAGTACTGGGGCGGTCGCGTGCAGAACAGCTTCATCATCGCGCCCGCGGTGCGCGATGGCCAGGTGCTGCTGGAAGTCACGGAAACCACTTCGAGCTTGAGAACCAGCCCGGAGCAGGACTTCCTGCTGCATGCGATCGGGACCGCGCTGTTCTCGCCGGTCGGCGCGGAATTGGCCCGCCAGCTGCAGAGCAGTGTCGTCGATCGGATTCGCCAAGAGATCGATGCCGGCCTGCGCGGCCGGACGCTCGCGACCCTCACACCGGCCACCAACGATCTGTTCGCGAAGTACGACATCCGCTTCTCCGAAGCGCGGTTCGTCGCCGGCATCGCCGGCCAACCGGTGCTGCGACTGCAAGGGCGAGGCGCGAAAACCGAGCGCAGTGCGACCGCCTGCGGCCTCGTCCGGGCCCTGGCCCCCGACCGCATGACCGACGTGACCAGCGGTCGCGATCTGCGGATCACGCTTGTCGCCACATCCTTCGCCCGCTCGGAAGGCGTGCAGGTGTCCTCGCGTCTGGTCCCCGGAACACTCAAGGAAGAGGTCTCGGTGATCACCCGCGCAGACCGCATCGGCGGCGCCAACTGGGTGGAGTACGACCTGGACGTCGACGCCGGCGGCGAATACCGCCTGTTTCTCATGCATCAGACGCCGGAAACGCGCGCGGTCGACGTACGCGTGAACGGCACACTGGCGGGACTTCTTTCGCCGACCCGTCCGCCGGCCAGCTGTCCGCCAAGGGGATCCTGCCTGCGCTGGGAATTCGTGAGCAGCCTCGCGCTCAGGGCGGGCAGGAATGTCCTGCGCATCGACGCTTCGCACGATCAGCTGCCGCCGATCGTCGCTCTCCAACTCAGAGCCGCGCCATGAATCTGCCGCCCGCTCGCGCAGGCCTCCGGAGATGTCCGCCATGCCCAACGCCATCCTTCGCTCGCTGATCGTCGCGTTGTTCGCGGCGCTGTGGCCGACCGCCAGCGGCATGGCCGCGGCCAGCGACCCGACGCGGGCAACCGCGCCGGAAACCGCAGCCGGCACGCCTTCGCCGGCGCAGCTGCGCCCGCTGCGCGATGCCGAATCCGCCGCGACGAGCGCGAAGTACATGTGCCGCAACGCCTGCGCGGTCGATCGTCCCACGCCCTACTGTCTGCAACTGCCGGACGATCGCTATCTCGAGGACGCGCTGTCGGCGCTGCGCGGACAGCTGTTGCCGTCGGCCGCCGGCCGTCTGCCGAAACAGGAACTCATGCGCATCTTCGGCGTGCGCGAGGACCCTTGCCGCCGCGGCGATACGGTGCGCGGCCCGGACGGCGTCTGGACCAACGACGGCGAGGCCTGCAGGCTCTCGGCTGCGGTTCCGTTCGCGCCCGGCACCCCGCCCGTCAAGTTGTCGCTGGAGATTCCGGCGCTCCTGCAATTCACGCTCGCCCGCGACGGCGACTGGCTGACGGCGAACGCCAGGAACACGGTCGCGCGCCTGGTCGTCCTCGACCCGGATTTCCACCGGGACTGGGGCGGCGGAATCGATTCGGTCTCCAGCAACGGCGCGATGACCCTGATCCAGGTCCCGCGCGGCTGCATCCGACTGTCCCACTGAAGCGGAGCGAACTCATGCGGATGCACGATCTGGCGAAAACCGGCGTCCTTCTGGGCGTGTTGTCGACCGCGGGATGCGGCGGCGGCTGGCAACTCGGCATCACGCCGATTCAGAGCGGCCAGGACGGCGTGTACCTGTGCTATTTCAAACGCGAAGGCGTGATCGGAACCTGCGCGGGCGACATCGTCCGCCTGTGCAACGGTTCCCCGGTCCAGCGGACCGCGAGGGTCTACAGCTATTACCAGGGAGGTGTCTCGATCGAGGACGAACTCACCCAGACCGTCACCGTGGCCGCGAACGTCCGCGAGCACAACGGCGGCGGCCCGTTCCTCGGCTATAGCGAAGGCCTGCGCATGAACGGCGTCTGCTCGGTACGGCACTACCGCCTGACCGTCCAGCCGCCCCCCTGAGCGAGGAACCCGGAGCCCGCAGATGGGCTGCTAGAATCGCGACCACGGGCCTATAGCTCAATGGTCAGAGCAGGGGACTCATAATCCCTTGGTTCCAGGTTCGAGTCCTGGTGGGCCCACCACCACGCAATGCGGCGATAAGCGGATCGCGTTTCAAGGTGATGCAGAGGCCCGCGAAAGCGGGCTTTTCTTGTTTCCCGCGCCCTCGGCAGAGCATTCGAGCACTCGCATGATGGGCGTGAGGCTGCAGGTGCAGCCGCCATGCAGATTTGGCTCGATGCATGACAGACCAGCCCGCATGGCGGGCGACATCAGGCTGCGGGTGGCGAATGGTTCGGCCGCGGTATCGGCTTGCCCGTGCCCGCTTTGTCACGTGCGTGGCCGGCGCGGCTGCGGCGCGGCGCTGATATCAGGGAGGCGTCTGTGGTCGGCCGCTGCGGTGTGCGTGCGGTTCGCTGTTCGATGAATCCCGCGGTGCCGGCCGGGTGCGCTGACTCAGTGGGCATGTTGTTCGAGTGCTTCGATCAGCAGCACGATTTCCGCTGCTTCATCCCAGTCAAGGCTGGAGGCGATTTCCGGATCACGGCTGCCGGCCACCACGGCCTGCAGGGCAGCGACGAAGGCGTGGAGATGCGAGGCCTGCGTGTCTTCGGCGATTGCCTGCAGCGAAGGGCCGACGCCGCTGGTGTCGCCGGCAAGCAGGGCCTGGGCGACAGCCTGTGCAAGCCGGCCTGAGGGCAGTTGATTCTCGCCGCCATCGCGGCGATAGGCCAGGTAGCTGGCGATGGCCCTGCGGTGCGCATCCGCCGCAGCCGCAGGGTTCTTGGCCTGGGACTCGATCTCAGACAGGATGGCCCAAGTTTTCCACGGCTGTGCGGCATGACCAAGCTGGCTGTCACATTCGATGGCTCGCTGAATTTCCTCTCGAGCCTCGTCCAAGCGGCCGAGCCTACGCAAGGTCAAGCCGAGATTGCTTCTATGCAATCCTTCTACTGCTAGATTGTTGTCTTTATACGCGATATCTGCGGCTTGTCGATGCAGTGCGATCGCATCTTCCGGGCGATTTAACACACGAGCATACAGAGTACCCAGTTGCCCCAACGTCGATGCCTGGCCTGCGAAATCGCCGATCTGCGCCTGGAACGCGAGCGCTTTCCGGTACGCTTCCTCTGCGTAGTCCGCTCGATTGGTCTTCTCATGCACTATGCCGATCTGGTGCCAGACTGTTGCAACCGACCCTGTCTCCTCCATCGCGGCAAATGCGGCCAGAGCTTCCTCATAAGCGGACAAGGCATCGTTGTAGCGTCCCTGCCAGAGGCGGACGGCTCCCAGTTGGAACGTTCCAACCGCAACATTGCGATCCTGCTGAAGCCATTTGGCGCACTTGATACTCTGTTCGTAGGCACGTGCTGCCTCCTCGTATCTTCCCAGTGCAACAAGGCAGTTTGCGCGCTCGGTGATGCAGATCGCCGCCATGCCTGCCGCGCCACGTCCGGGGCGATCCGTTTCGATAGCCTCGAATCTTTTCTGCGCTTTTTCCTTCAATGGTAAGGCAGCTTCTGCATGGCCCGACATGCGCAACGCGCGGGCCAAAAGAAATTCAGCGACAGCGATGTCGTAGTCAGCATCCGGATACGCCTGCTCGCCCGCTGCGTGAGCACGCTGCCATAGTGCTTGCGCTCTCGCTAAGGCCTCACGCATCTTACGTTGCGCCAGCGATTGTTCGATAGGTGTTTGCATCGCCTGAAAGCGAGCGTGGCTCCAGTCATTGCCCAAGGCCGCCGCGGCCGAATCACGCGCTTGTGCAAGCCGTGGCAGCAATGCGGCGCCACCAGTCCCTTGCAAGAGCCGAAAGAGTGCGGTGCACAGATTGATGGTGCTGTCCGCCTCTCCGTGTCGCTGTATCCAATCAAGCAAAGCCAGCAGATTGAAGACCTCCAGCCGCGTGAGCGTTGCCGCGAGTTGAGTCCGCTTCGATTGCTCTTTTACAAGGAAATCGACATAAGCCAGCATTGCCGCCGCCCAGCGCGCAGTCAGAGTCTCCACGGCCTCGGCGTCCAGCCGCGCCCGCAGATACGGGCACAGCGCAGCATTCAGGCTCAGATGGTCATAGTCGTTTCGCGTCGCCAAGCCGGTCAGCACCAGCGCTTCCGCAAGCGACAGGACATCGGCTTTGTCCCATTCCATCATCTGCGCCAGCATGTCCAGATCGACGCTGCCATGAAACACCCCCAACACCTGCACCCGCTCGCGGTTCTCCGGCGATAACCGGCGCAGCGACAGCTCGACGCCTGCAAACACCGACTGTTCGCGGCTGCCGGGGAAGCGTTGCTCCATCTCGGCCATGAGCGCGGCCAGTGAATGGCGGGTGGCTTCGACGCCTTGGGCGCGCAGCGCGGGAGCGAGCAGGGCGAGGGTGCGGGCGTGGCCGTGCACGGCATCCACCAGGGCGTGAATCTGTTCGCGCGTGGCATCGCTCACGCCTGCATCCCCGCCGGCGCCATCCTCGGCGTTGAGCGTGCGCTCGACCAGTTTCACCGCGTCGTCCGGGTGCAGGCGCTGCAGTTCGCGCAGATGCCGCGGTGCGTCGAACGGCGCCGGCAGCGGTTCGCGGCTGGTGAAGATCAGTCGGGTGTCGCCGATGGTGTTCAGGCGTGCAGCCAGGTCGAGCAGCCGACCAAGTTCGTCGCGCATTTCCGCGGTCAGCAGGTCCGGCGTCTGCGCTGCGAGGTAGGGCGGCAGCAGCACGCTTTCCATGTTGTCCAGCACCAGCAGCGTGCGCCGCTCGCGCAGTGCGCGTTCGATGTGCTGCAGCGCCTGCCCGACATCGCCGCCGCAGTCGGCGCGGGTGGAGAAGCCCGGCTTGATCAATTGATCGCCCAGCTGGTCGAGCACCACTTCGGCGATATCGCGCTGCAGCCCTTCCACCGAGACGAAGGCGGCGCGTTGCATCTGCTGGCTGCGCACCATCCAGCGCGCGAACTCGGCGGCGAGCGTGGTCTTGCCTTCGCCGCCCTGGCCGCGGATCACGGCATAGCGTTCGCGGTGCAGCAGCCGCTGCAGGGCCAGCAGTTCGCGGCTGCGGCCGACGAAGCCGGTGGCCGGAATCTCGGGCAGCTTTCCCAGACGGCGCCGCAACGCAGCCTGGAAGTCCTCGCGGGTCTGCCGCGAGGCGGTGCGGGCGAACAGCTGCGGGTCGTCTTTTTCCTGATACAGCACCGGCACGAACCAGTCCTGCAGACGCAGATCGCCGACGCGGAAGATCGTGCCGCGGAAGCTGTCGCGATGCAGCGCATTCTGCCCGGCCAGCATGGCGTCGCCGACGCGCCTGCCGGCGGCGAGCGCTGCGTAGAACGCACCGACGAAACGCCGCGCGGTTTCGACCAGCACGCTGTGGCTCATCGCCACCACCGAGGCCACGCCGACCTTCAGCAGTTCGGAGGCGACCGATTCGGAGGCCTGCTCGGCCTGCGCGCTCTGGCAGGCTTCCAGAAACACCAGCGGAATGCGGTGCTGGTGGAGCAGCGGGCCGAGGTCGCGGGTGTAGACGACCGTGTGTGCGCG
>JBIJBH010000522.1:0-6329 GCA_044345315.1 Lysobacteraceae bacterium | reverse complement strand
ACAGGGGCTACACCGGCACGGTCCAGAACCCCACTCTTTCGATCAGCCCGGCGACCGCGACCGCGATCCAGAGCGCGCCTTTCTCGCAGACCCTCTCGGTCACCGGAGGCGTGGCGCCCCACGCCTGCCAGCTTGAAACCGGAGCCTTCCCGGCCGGCATCAGCATCTCCAGCGGCTGCGTGATCAGCGGCACCACGACCGCTGCGCCAGGCAACTACCCGGTCACCATCCGCGTCACCGACGCCAGCACCGGTCCCGGCGTCTACTTCGAACTCGAAACCTTCACCCTCACCGTCAGCCCCCCGCCGAGCGTGACCATCGCGGTCTCGCCGGCCTCGGTGAGCGAGGACGGCGCGACCAACCTGACCTACACGGTCACCCGCACCCTGAATCTGTCCTCGCCGACCACGGTCAGTCTGGCCATCGGCGGTACCGCCACCAACGGCACCGACTACGCCACCATCGCCAACACGGTGACCATCCCCGCCGGCGCGCTCTCCGCCTCGGTGATCGTCGACCCGAGCGTCGACGGCACCGTCGAGGCCGATGAATCGGTCATCCTGACCGTCATCGCCGGCACCGGCTACACCGTCGGCGCCGCGTCCAGCGCCACCGCGACCATCCTCAACGACGACGTGCCCAGCGCGACCATCAGCCTCACGCCCGCGAATGTCGCCGAGGACGGCGCGCCGAATCTGGTCTTCACCGTCACCCTGAACCAGGCGAACCCGGGCGCCGCGACTTCGATCGGCTACACCATCGGCGGCACGGCGACCAACGGCACCGACTACGCGACGATCACTTCGCCGCTGGTGATTCCGGCGGGCAATCTCACCGGCACGATCACGGTGAACCCGACCGCCGATGCCACGATCGAAACCAATGAGACGGTCACCCTGACCCTGAATGCGGGTGCCGGCTACACCGTCGGCGTGCCCAACAGCGTCACCGGCACGATCCTCAACGACGATCTGCCGAACCTGGTCATCAACGACGTCACCGCCAACGAAGGCAACGCCGGCATCACCAACTTCACCTTCACGGTGAGCCTGAGCGCGCCGGCCGGCCCGGGCGGCGTCACCTTCGACATCGGCACCGCCAACGGCAGCGCCACCGCCGGCGTCGACTACGTCGCCAGCAGCCTGACCGGCCAGACCATCCCGGCCGGCAGCAGCACCTACACCTTCACGGTGCTGGGCAACGGCGACCTGCTCAACGAGCCGAGCGAAACCTTCTTCGTCAACGTCACCAACGTGGTCAACGCGGTCGTCGTCGACGGCCAGGGCGTGGGCACCATCGTCAACGACGATCCGCTGCCGAGCCTGTCGATCAACGACGTGACCGTGGTCGAAGGCAATGCCGGCACCGTCAACGCGGTGTTCACCGTGACCCTCAGCGCCGCCAGCGGCCAGACGGTGCAGGTGAATTACGCCACGGCCGACGGCACCGCGACCCAGCCGGCGGACTACACCAATACCAGCGGTACGCTGACCTTCACCCCGGGCCAGACCACCCGCACCATCACGGTGCCGGTGATCGGCGAGGTCGTCCCCGAGGCGAACGAGACCTTCTTCGTCAACCTCAGCGGCGCGACCAACGCGACGATCAGCGACAACCAGGGCGTCGGCACCATCTCCAACGATGACGTGCCGGTGACGGTCAACCCGGCTTCGGTGCCCAACGGCACGGTGGCGGCGGCCTACAGCCAGACGCTCACCGCCAGCGGTGGCACCGGTCCGTACACGTTCGCCGTCACGGCCGGCGCGCTGCCGGCCGGCTTGACCCTCACCCCGGGCGGTGTCCTCAGCGGCACGCCGACAGCGGGCGGCACCTTCAACTTCACAGTTTCCGCGACCGACAGCAGCGCGTTCCCGGGTCCGTTCTCGGGCAGCCAGGCCTACGCACTGGTCATCGCGCCGCCGACCATCAGCCTGCCGGCGACCGCGCTGCCGGGCGGCACCCTGGGTTCGCCTTATTCGGCGTCGATCACGGCGGCCTCCGGCGGCACCGCGCCGTACAGCTATGCCGTGACTGCCGGCGCCCTGCCGGGTGGCCTGACCCTCAACACGTCAACGGGTGCCATCACCGGCACGCCGAGCGCACTGGGCGGCTTCAACTTCAGCATCACTGCGACCGACAGCAGCACCGGCACCGGCCCGTACACGGCCACCCAGGCGTACGCGATCAACGTGATCGACGTGCCGCCGACCGCCGCGAACTCGTCGCTGACCGTCGCCTACAACGCGGCGGCCACCAACGTGCCGCTGAGCCTGTCGGGCGGCGCCGCGACGTCGCTTGCCATCGGCACTTCGCCGGCCAACGGCACGGTGATCGTCAGCGGCACCACGATCACCTACCAGCCGACCACCGGCTACGCCGGCCCGGACAGCTTCACCTACACCGCGACCAACAGCGGCGGCACTTCGGCGCCGGCGACGGTCAGCATCACGGTGAATGATCCGGTCATCACCATCACCGCGATCGGCGGTTTCGCCGCGACGGTGGCCGCGCCGTACACCCAGACCTTCACCTTCAACGGCGGTGCGCAGCCTTGGAGCGGCTTCCAGGTCACCAATCTGCCGACGGGCCTGAGCATCACCGGCACGACCGCGAATACGGTGACGATCTCCGGCACGCCGACCCAGGCCGGCACGTTCAACCTCAACGTCTCCGCGACCGACAGCAGCACCGGCAACGGTCCGTATGTCGTGGGCCAGGCGTTCGCCCTGACCGTGGCCCCGCCGGCGCTGACCCTGACGCCGGCTTCGACCACGTTCAACCCGGCATACGCTGCGCCCTTCTCGCAGACGTTCACCGCGGGCGGCGGCATCGGTCCGTACACCTACACGGTGACCGGCACCCTGCCGACCGGCCTGACGCTGAGCGGCGGCACCGTTTCGGGCACGCCCACGGCTCCGGGCAATTACGTGGTGCTGATCACCGCGACCGACACCGGATCCACCGGCACCGGCGCGCCTTTCAGCATCGGCCAGAGCTACACCTTCAATGTCGCCGCGCCGACCATCGTCGTGAACCCGGCCTCGCTGCCGAACCCGGTGGCCGCGCAGGCGTACAGCCAGACCGTCACCGCCACCGGTGGTGCGGCGCCGTACGGCTTCGCGGTCAGCGCGGGCACCCTGCCGCCGGGCATCACGCTCGCCAGCGGCGGGGCGCTCGCCGGCACCTCGAACCAGGTCGGCACCTACAACTTCACGATCACTGCAACCGACAACTTCGGCCAGACCGGAAGCCGTGCCTACACCGTGACCATCGCCGCCCCGACGCTGACGATGACCCCGGCGCCGGGCACGCTGAACGCGCCGTACGCGACGCCGTTCACGCAGGCCTTCACGGCGGCGGGCGGTTCCAACACCTTCAGCTACAGCCTCACCGGCACGCTGCCGGCCGGCCTGAGCTTCAGCGGCGGCACGATCAGCGGCACGCCGACGGTGCCGGGTAGCTACCCGATCACCGTCACCGCCACCGACACCGTGCTGACCGGCGTGGGCGCGCCGTTCACGATCGCGCAGAACTACACCATCAACGTGCCCGCTCCGGCGATCGTCGTGAACCCGGCGACCCTGCCGAATCCGACCGCGGCGGTGGCCTACAGCCAGACCATCACCGCGACCGGTGGTGCGGCGCCGTACGGCTTCGCGGTCAGCGCGGGCAGCCTGCCGCCGGGCATCACGCTCGCCGGCGGCGGGGCGCTCTCGGGCACCTCGAACCAGGTGGGCACGTACAACTTCATCGTCACCGCGACCGACAACTTCGGCCAGACCGGCAGTCGCGCCTACACCGTGACCATCGCCGCCCCGACGCTGACGATGACGCCGGCCGCGGGCACGCTGAACGCGCCGTACGCGACGCCGTTCACGCAGACCTTCACGGCGGCGGGCGGTTCGAACACCTTCAGCTACAGCCTCACCGGCGCGCTGCCGGCCGGCATGACCTTCGCCGGCAACACGATCAGCGGCACGCCGACGGTGCCGGGCAGCTACCCGATCACCGTCACCGCCACCGACACCGTGCTGACCGGCGTGGGCGCGCCGTTCTCGATCGCGCAGAACTTCACGATCGATGTGCCGGCCCCGGTCATCGTGGTGAACCCGGCGACCCTGCCCAACACCACCGCCGGCCTGACCTACGGCCAGACGATCACCGCCACCGGCGGCGCATCGCCGTACGCCTTCGCGGTGAGCGCGGGCAGCCTGCCGAACGGCCTCACGCTGACCTCTGGCGGCGCGTTGAGCGGCACGACGACCACGTCGGGCACGTTCAACTTCACCGTGACCGCGACCGACAGCTTCGGCCAGACCGGCAGCCGCGCCTACACCGTGGTGGTGGCCGTCCCGACGATCACGCTGACCCCGGCGACGCTGCCGGGCGGCACCGCCGGCACGGCCTACAGCCAGACGCTGACCATCGCGGGCGGCATCGCGCCGTACACCGTGACCCAGACCGGCACGCTGCCGACAGGGATCACGTTCAACGCCGGTACCCGCACGTTCAGCGGCACGCCGACGCAGTCCGGTTCGTTCCCGATCACCGTCACCGTCACCGACAGCACCGGCGGCACTGCCGCGACCGTCACCAACAACTACACGCTGACGATCGCGACCCCGACGCTGACCCTGACCCCGGCGGCGGGTGCGCTGCCGGCCGGTACCGCGGGTACGGCCTACAGCCAGACCTTCACCGCCAGCAACGGCATCGCGCCGTACGCCTACGCCATCAGCGCGGGCGCGCTGCCGGCGGGTCTGACCCTCAACGGGACCACCGGAGCGCTGAGCGGTACGCCGACCGTGGCCGGCACCTTCAACTTCAGCGTGCGTGCGACCGACAGCACCACCGGCACCGCCGCGACGGTGACCAACGCCTACACGCTGACGCTCTCGGCGCCGACGATCACGATCAACCCGCCGGTCCTGCCCAACGGCATCTTCTCGGTGCCGTACAACCACGTGCTGACCGCGATCGGCGGCACCGCGCCGTACACCTTCGCGATCAGCGCGGGCGCGCTGCCGGCGGGCGTCACCCTCAGCACCGGCGGCACGCTCAGCGGTTCGCCGACGGTCTCGGGTGCCTTCAACTTCACCGTGCGCGCCACCGATGCGCTGGGCTTCCAGGGCACCCGCGCCTACACGATCAACGTCGTGCAGCGCCCGGATCCCTCGCGCGATCCGGAAGTCCGCGGTCTGCTCGAAGCGCAGGCCGACGCCACCCGTCGCTTCGCCACCACCCAGGTCAACAACTTCCAGCAGCGCATGGAGCGCCTGCATGGCGCCGACCAGGGCGGCGGCTTCGACAACGGCATCGCCTTCGCCTATCGCCAGGACTGCCCGCAGGTGGTCGGCTCGGTTCCGACCGACCGCTGCAACCCGACCCAGACCGGCTTCGGTACCGGCGGCATGGACGGCACGGGCACGGGCAACAGCGCCCGCGGTCAGGGCGAGGGTGGTCCGTTCGGCATCTGGGCCTCGGGCACGATCCGTTCGGGCAACCACGACGGTCGCAACGGCAGCGCCGATGTCGACTTCGAAACCGATGGCGTCAGCTTCGGTATGGACTACCGCGTCAACGACGGCCTCGTGATCGGCGGCGGCGTCGGCTACGGCCAGGACGAGAGCGACATCGGCGGGAACGGCAGCCGCAGCGAAGGCAGCGCGCTCACCCTGGCGCTGTACACCAGCTACAGCCCGGGCGAGCTGTTCTTCCTCGATGCCCTGTTCGGCTACCAGACCCTGAACTACGACCTGCGCCGCTTCGTGACTTCCAACGGCAATTTCGTCCGCGGCAGCCGCGACGGTACCCAGTGGTTCGGTTCGGTCTCGGTCGGTGCCGATTTCCGCACCGGCGCGTGGCAGTTCACGCCCTACCTGCGCGGCGACGTGGCCCGCGGCGATCTCGATGCCTACACCGAGACCGGCGACACGATCTTCTCGCTGGCCTACGACAAGATGGCGGTCGACACCAACACCGGCAGCGCCGGCCTGCGGATCGATTACCGTCGTGAAACCTCGTGGGGCATGCTGGTGCCGCAGTTCCGCGTCGAGTACCAGCACGACTTCCGCGCCGACGGCGCGCAGGTCATGCGCTACGCCGATCTGCCGTCCGGTCCGTTCTACAGCACCAGCCTGAGCGAGTTCGACCGCACCCGCCTGATTCTCGGCGCGGGCGTGCGCTTCGACTTCAGCACCGGCTGGTCGCTGAAGTTCGACTATCGCGGCCTGATCGGCAGCGACGACCGCGACCACGGCCTGCAGTTCAACATCGACAAGAAGTTCTGATCCGCCACCGCGGATCCCCCTTCGGCGCCGCTGCTCATG
>JBIJBH010000226.1:0-6359 GCA_044345315.1 Lysobacteraceae bacterium | reverse complement strand
CCGGTTCGAAAGCCTGCAGCACGCCAGTCGCGTCATTGCGGACTGGATCCAGTTCTACAACCACCGGCGCCCGCATCAGGCGCTGGGCATGAAGACCCCCGCTGAGGCGTATGCGTTAGCGGCCTGACCTGTGCAGGAAGGGCTGGGTCATTACATCCCGCAAAGGGAGCAGGCGCACCCATCCCGCGGCGTCATCGTCATCGGCCATCGCGACGCCGTGCGCGGGTCGACCTGCGGTGCCAGCTGCAGATGGTTGCTGATGAACGCATAGGCATCCATCAGGACGACAAAAGATTCGACGACCAGACGGGTTCTGGTATTCGATCCAGCCCTTGCGATGCTCGAACGATCGTCCGGCGCAAGGGTTCTTTCCGCAGAACAGCGCACGCCTGACGCTTCGCTGCAGACAGTGACAGCCGCTTTACGTATCGACAGCCATGCATGCGGCGCGTGGACGCGTCTTGATGACAGCGCCCCACTTCTGCAGCATCGATCGTATCGGAAGACACCCCGGAGCCTTCCAGAAAATTTCCGAATCATGGTTGTCCGCGATATTTCGCCGATATCTGCGCCGATATATTTATCTCGATACGCGCCCAAGATATCGACAGATTCTCTCGAATACATCTCGATTTTTTCGCAATGTGACGCCTATCTCGCAACGCGAGTGAGCTATGGCCAAGCGATGCGGAACGGGCTATTCCCGATTGAGGTTCCGATTGCTAGATTCGCCCCCGCCAGCAGCAATACGCGCTGGCTCTTACCTTTAAAGGAATCGAATCAATATGGAAACGGGAATGAAGACAAATGCCTTCGCTTTGCTCGCTCTGTGCGCGTTCGCCGGTTTTTCCGCGTCGGCAGTCGCGGGGGAGAAAGTCAGATCGGACGTGCAGGTGACCATCAATTCCACGCTCGTCAGCGCGAACGGTGCGATCGGCTCCGGGCGCAATAGCCTGGACAACAGCCAGCGCATCGGTTGCCAGCTGCGGGCGGTCGCCAGCAGCGCGACTCTCAGCGGCAGCTGCGATGCGACGGACGCTTTCGGCAACCGGGCGTTCTGCATCACCAGCTCGCCGCAATTGATCGAGGCGATCCAGGCGGTCGGGACAGACTCGTACATCAGTTTCACGTACGTGCCGTCGGCGACGACCAACCCGTCGTGCAGCTCGATCAGCATCTCCAACTCGTCGATTTACGAGCCGAAGAAGCCCTGAAACATCGCGTGGAGCGAACTCGCCCGGTGAAGGCAAGCGCTGCGAATCCCACCCGAACGAAGTTCATCCATCGGGAAGACCTGCGCCGGAGTTGAAGCTCCGGCGCATCGGATCGCGCCCCGCGCGACGATCGAAGGCGCAAGACGCACTCGGATAGCGGAACCCGCTGCGCGGGTTCCGCCCTGCGGGACTACGGCAACTGCCGACTCTCGACGATCTCCTCGCGGGCATCGTAGGTGCGCGCCGTCTCGAGCTTGCCGTCGCCGTCGCTGTCGATCTCGCCGGAGGCGGGAAAGCCGTTGCGGTAGCGCAGGATCTTGATGACGCGGCCGCTGCGATCGAGCCATTCATCCCGAACGACAACGCCTCGTTCGTAAAGACTGCGGAAGTCGGTCTCGCCATCGCCATCGCGGTCGACGGTCAACCTGCGCGGCTGGCCGTCGCGAAAAGCGTCGGTGCGTTCATAGCGGCCATCGAAATCGTCGTCGTTCTCGATGCTGTCGACATTGCCGCTGGGGAGGTAGCGGACGATCTGGTCGATCCTGCCGTCGCGATTGCGATCGGTTTCGATTCGGTCGAAACGATCGCCGGCGAAGTGCCAGCGTTCGTCGATCCGACCATCGCCGTCGTAGTCGATCTCGCCGGGCGTGCCGGGGCGGTTGTAGATGGTCCAGACGATCGCTGCGCCGCAGAAGGCGCCGAACAGCAGCGAGCCGATCGTCGCGAACACCGATCCGCCGCGATTTGCCGATGCGATGGTGGATCCGGGCACGACCGCATCGTCTTCGGACGCCTCGTCGTACTGCGGCGTAGCGCGCTCCCAGTCGAGCACCATGGCGCGCGCGGTCTGCACGTGCTCGTCCGGGACCATGAGCAGGATCGGGCTGTTGGCGGGCACTTCGCCGAGCGCGCCCTGCAGGTATTCGCCGTTCAGATGCACCGGAATGCCGGCATCTTCCAGCAGTTGGCGCAGAAGGTGGGCATCGGTCAGGTTGGCGGCGTGATAAATGATCTGCATGGTATGGGCTCGGTGGTCGCGTTCGAGATTCGGATGGGGTTCGAAGCGCAGGTCCTCACGTCATGCGGCATCGCGCAGACGCGGGTCCATCGCGGTGCGGAGCGTGTCCACGAGGGCATTGATGAGCACGATCAAGCCGCCGACGACCAGCACCACGCCGAGGACGAGGGTGTAGTCGCGGTTGAGCGCGCCCTGCACGAAATAGCGGCCCATGCCGGGAATGCCGAAGACCTGTTCGACCACCGCGGAGCCGGTGACGATGTTGATCAGCGCCGGCGACAGCCATGCGACCACCGGCAGCAGCGCCGGCTTCAGCGCATGCGCGAACAGCAGCCGGGTTTCGGACAGGCCGCGGGCGCGGGCGGCGACGAGATAGTCGGCGCCGAGGGTTTCCAGCATCGAGGCGCGGGTGAGCCGCGCGCAGTAGGCGAGATTAGGCAGCGCCAGCGCGATCGCCGGCAGCACGAGGTTGTCCCATTCGCCCCAGCCGCCGGCAGGCAGCCACTGCAGCATCACCGCGAACAGCAGCACCAGCAGCGGCGCGACCACGAATTTCGGGACCGCGAGCCCCAGGCCCGCGAACAGCATCAGTGCGCGATCCAGCCACGCGCCCGCGCGCAGGGCCGCCCACACGCCGAGCGGCACGCCGAGCAGCAAGGCCAGCAGCAGGGCGAGGCCGCCGGTGAGCGCGGACACCGGCAGGGCCTGCGCGACGAGCTGGTTGACGGTGTAGTCGGGATACTGGAACGACGGCCCGAGATCGCCGCGCGCGACATCGCCCAGCCACGCGCCGTACTGGGCCAGCGGCGGGCGGTCGAGGCGGTATTTCGCTTCGAGCGCGGCCTGCACTTCCGGCGGCGCGGCCTTCTCGGTGTCGAACGGCCCGCCCGGCGCGGCGCGCAGCAGCACAAAACACAGCGTGGCCAGCAGCCACAGCGTGAACGCGGCTTCGAACAGGCGGGCGAGAAAACGCTTCATGCGACCGCGACGTGGAACAGGCGACCGATCAGCGCCGCGGCGCCCATCGCCATCGCGCCCCAGAAGCCGACGCGCAGCGCGCCGCGCAGCACCGAAGCGCCGCCGGCCCAGGCGGCGAGCGCGCCGGAGGCGAGCAGCGACAGCAGGGTGACGACCACCGTGACCGCTTCGATCTTGCCGGCCGGCGCCAACAGCACCGCGAGGATCGGCAGCAGCGCGCCGACCGCGAACGCCGAGGCCGAGGCCAGCGCGGCCTGCAGCGGTCGCGCGCGCAGGGCCTCGGTGATGCCCAGTTCGTCGCGCTTGTGCGCGCCCAGCGCATCGTGAGCGGTGAGCTGGCGCGCGACCTGCAGCGCGAGTTCGCGATCCAGCCCACGCTGCATGTAGATGCCGGTCAGTTCCTGCAGCTCGAAGTCGGGATCATCGGCCAGCTCGCGGGTCTCACGTGCGATGTCGGCGTTTTCGGTGTCGGCCTGCGACTGCACCGAGACGTATTCGCCGGCGGCCATCGACATCGCGCCGGCGACGATGCCGGCGACGCCGCTGGCGAGGACCGCGCCCGACGCGGCGCCGGTGGCGGCGACGCCGACGATCAGGCCCGCGATCGAGATGATGCCGTCGTTGGCGCCGAGCACCGCGGCGCGCAGCCAGCCGGCGCGGTCGGTGCGATGAAATTCGATGTGGCCTCGAGGCATGGCGGGCTCCGGTCAGGGCGCGGCGGCGCTGGATGAAGACACGGGCGCGAACGCCATCCAGCGCGAGGGATGGCGATCCAGCGGATTGGGCTCGAATCCGGACAACCGATCGGAGACGAGATGCTTGGAACTGTAGAAATACAGCGGGATCATGGCATGCGCATGCAGCAGCCGGGTCTCGGCCGCGCGCAGCCAGGCGTTGCGTGCGGCTTCCGAACGCGCGGCGTCGGCGTTCGCGAGCAGGGTCCGGTAGCGCGGATCGTCGTAGCCGGGCCAGTTGAGCGCGCCGTCGTCGCCGAACGCGATCAGGAAATTGCGCGGATCGGCGACATCCCCGATCCAGCCCCCGCGGTAGACCTGGGTGATCGCACGCTGGCGGCGGTTCTGCACGAACACCTTCCATTCCTCGTTGCGCAGACGCACGCGCACGCCGAGGGTGTCGCGCCACATCGACGCCACCGCCAGCGCCATGCGCCGATGCGGGGTGGAGGTGTTGTAGCGCAGTTCGATCGCCAGCGGGTTGGACTCGGAATAGCCGGCGGCGCGATACAGCGCTTTCGCCCGCGCCACGCGCCGCGCCTGATCCCAGTCGGCCCAGTGCAACTGCGCCGGCGTGTAGCCGGGAATCCCTGGCGGCACGATGCCGTAGGCCGGCGCCTCGCCGAATCCGGTGACGTGACGGACGAGGATATCGCGATCGATCGCCAGCGACAGCGCCTCGCGCAGCCGCGGATCGTCCTTGAACGGCGGGCGGGTGAGATTGAGGCCGAGCCAGAACGCGCCGAGATACGGCGCGACGCGCAGTTGCGGGCCGAAGCGTTCGCGCAGTTTCGGCAGCGGCTGCGGCGGCACGGTCTCGGTGATGTGCAGATCGCCGGCGGCGAAGCGCTGCAGTTCGGCGGCGGCGTCCTCGGTGACATGGAACCGCACCCGCGGAATGCGCACGCTGGCGGCGGCGTGGAAATGCGGGTTTTTCGCGACTTCGAGATTGGCCTGCGGCGTCCACGCGCCCAGTCGGTACGCGCCGTTGCTCACCAGTCGCCCCGGGCGCGTGTGCTGCGCGCCGTGGCGCTCGACCGCGGGCAGATAGACCGGATAGGCCACCGGCAGCGTCAGCAGCGCCGGCAGCGACACCCGGCGCGTGGTGCGGATGCGCACGGTGCGGGCATCGGGCGCATCGACGCCCAGCGCTTCCGGCGGCCGCGCGCCAGCCTGCACTTCGGACGCGTGCAGCACCGCATCGAGCTGCGCGGCGAACGGCGCCGCGGTCGCGGGCGCGAAGGCACGCCGGAAACTGGCGACGATCTGGCCGGCGGTCAGCGCCTCGCCGTTGCTCCAGCGCAGATCCGGACGCAGACGGAAGGTCCAGACCCGGCCGTCGCGCGAGACCTCCCAGCGCTCGGCCATGCCCGGGATCAGCCGCCCGGCGGCGTCCTCGGTGACCAGCCCTTCGTACAGATCGCGCAGGATGTTGCCGCAGGCCACTTCCTGGCATTTATGCGCATCCAGCGAGGCCGGCTCGGGCCCGTTGCCGCGCTCCAGCCGCAGCGGCATCTGCGCCGCGACCTCGATGGAACACAGACAGAGCAGCAGGGCAACAATGCGCGTCATCGCAGGCGGGTATAGTCCGGACCTTGCGATGGTAGGCCACGGGCCCCATCTCGCCTACCCGCACCGCAACGACCGCCCCGTCCGGCGCCTCCTGCGGTCGTCCCTTTCCCCATACGGATGCCGCATGTCCAACCCGAGCCAAGTCGCCGATACGCCCGTCACCGATCGCGATCAACTGGTGGCGGTGCTCGCTTCCGGCGAAAAGCCCAAGACAGCCTGGCGCATCGGCACCGAGCACGAGAAGTTCGGCTTCCGGCTGGACGATCTGCGGCCCCCGGCCTTCGACGGCCCACACGGCATCGAAGCCCTGCTCACCGGTCTCACCCGCTTCGGCTGGGAGGCGGTGCGGGAACATGGCCGCACCATCGCGCTGAGCAAGGACAACGCCACGGTCACGCTGGAACCCGCGGGGCAGCTCGAACTGTCGGGCGCGCCGCTGGAAAACATCCATCAGACCTGCGTCGAGGTCGGCAGCCATCTGAAGGAAGTGAAGACCGTCGCCGATGAACTCGGCCTCGGCTTCCTCGGCATGGGCTTCCAGCCGAAATGGCGGCGGGAGGAGATGCCCTGGATGCCCAAGGGCCGCTACAGGATCATGCGCGACTACATGCCGAAGGTCGGCACGCTCGGTCTCGACATGATGACCCGCACCTGCACGGTGCAGGTGAATCTCGATTACAGCAGCGAAGCGGACATGGTGAAGAAGTTCCGCGTCTCGCTGGCGCTGCAGCCGATCGCGACCGCGCTGTTCGCCGATTCGCCGTTCACCGAAGGCAAGCCCAACGGTTACCTGTCCTATCGCTCGCACATCTGGACCGACACCGATCCGGACCGCACCGGCAT
>JBIJBH010000225.1:0-6372 GCA_044345315.1 Lysobacteraceae bacterium | reverse complement strand
GCGGAAGAAACCGCGTGACGCCCGCCAGCCGGCTCTCTGGAGTGGTTGGCACGAGCAACCAAACCGGGACACCCCTGAAGACGCGTGCAGGGAAAGTCCGAATTGTGGGTGTCCCTTGAAGAGACGTTCCGCGCCGCAGCCGATCCGAAGCCCGGGCCCCGGCATCGACGTCTCAGGGGACGACGTCCTGCTGCTTTCCCAAGCGCCAAGCGCTGAATTCGAGTCCGGATGACGAAACGCAATGCCAACGAGGTGGTAGTGGCACGATGGACCGTAGCGCCCGATGAGTTGCGCAGGTTCGCCCGGGACATGCGCCTTCGCTACGGAGACACGCCGTTCACGCCGATCGACGTCCTCGGAATGTGCGACAAGCATGAGCACACCGGCCTCGAAGTCGTATGTCGGGACGACGCCGTCTTCGTGGGCCAATGGTGCCTCGCTTTTCTCTACAATGAGATCACTGCGGTCTCGGTCGAAGACACATGGATGAAGTTCGAGATGGAAGGGGGGCTGTACGAAATCCCGGTCCCGATAGACGCTCGACAGCGCAAGCTCGCACAGGACGTCGTCGAGTACTACACCCTCATGGCTGAAGAGGAAACGAGACGAGCGATGGAAAGACGTCAGGCCTCCACCTGGAGCAACCATTTGCTCGATATCGCGGAAGCGCACCCGGTTTTGCTGATGCTGGGATTTTTCTTCGTGGTGATCCCCGCCATCGTCATGATCCTGGGCTTGCTTCGCGGCGGATTCCAGTGACACCTGCGATCGCGGAATTTGCCGGTGACCCGCTGTCCAGCCCGTCGACACGGCAATCCGGACACCGCACCTTGCAACGACGAGACAGACAAACGACGACACCCATATGACCGACATCACCGACGTACGATTCACGCTCGCCGTTCCGGATCTGGCCAGGTCCACGGACTACTACACGTCCGTGCTCGGTCTGCAGATCGATTTCACCGCGCCCGGCTGGAGTTTCCTTTCGCGCGGCAGCTTCCGGGTGATGCTCGGCGAGTGCACGGATGCGATCCCGCCTGCGGCGCTGGGCGATCATTCGTGGTACGGCTACGTGACGGTGTCGGACGCGGCCGCGCTGTTCGAGGAGTATCGGGCCGCGGGCGCCGAGTTCACGCAGACGCTGTCGGACAAACCCTGGGGCATGCGCGAATTCGGTATTCGCACCGTCGACGGGCATCGGATCATGTTCGGACAGGAACTCCACTGAGAGAAACGCCGATGACGCAGGATTCCGGAAACAGCGCACCCGGACGCGATGCGCCGCCCGCGCGCGTCGGCTGGTTCGGGCGCGGCCTGGGCTGGTGGCTCGCGCGCAAGCGGCGGATCGCGCTGGCGGTCGCGCTCCTGGTCGCGGCGTTCGTCGCCTTGCGCGCCGCGCCTGCGCCGACTTCGCTGGCCGATCCGTGGGTGATGCGGATGCTGGCGAGTCTGCTGCTGGTGATGACGTTCCTGGGCATGGTGGCGGCCGCCGGCGGGGTCGGACGCGCGCGCAGGGGCGATGCGGCGATGCGTTCGCTGTCCGGCGCGATGACCGGTGCCGGCGTCGCGTTGATCTTCGGTGGCGGTGCGGCCGCGGCGGTGCTGTCCGCGATCTGCGTTGCGGCCGTGGGTTGTTTCGCGCCGCGCTGGATCCGCTGGCTGTAAGCGGGGCGGCAACGCCGTCGCCGAAACGATTGCAGACGAAACAGGAGGAGAGGCGCCATGCATACCGGTTCCTGTCTGTGCGGCGCGGTCCGCTTCCGGGTCGATGCCGAACTCAAGCCGCCCGATGCCTGCCACTGCGTGCAGTGTCGCCGGTTTTCCGGCCACTACTTCGTCTCCACCGATGTGCCGCGCGACGCAGTGCAGATCGTCGGCGCCGAACACGTCACCTGGTTCCGTTCCTCGGAGAAGGCGCGGCGCGGGTTCTGTTCGATCTGCGGGTCCTCGCTGTTCTTCGACCCGCCGGCGCGCGACTGGATCGCGATCGCGATGGGCGCGTTCGATCCACCGACCGGGACCCGCACCGGCATGCACATCTTCATCGCCGAGAAGGGCGACTACTACGACATCGACGACGGCCTGCCGCAGCATCCGCATTGAACGCCGAGGCCCCATGACCGCGCTGGTGATCCTGCCCGGCCTCGACGGCACGGGGCGACTGCCGGGCGGGTTCGGCCCGCGGGCGTCCTCCGCTGCAGGCCCGCCACGCGATCGGGCATGATGGCGGCCATGCCGCCTCGCGCGGCCCGTCGCCGGGAGTGCGCATGCGTTCGTTGTCCAACCCTGCCGAGTCCGCTGCTTCGCCGCCGTCGCGTCTGGCGCTGGCGCTGATCGCGCTGCCGGCGCTCGCGGCCGGGTTCGCGATCCTTGAGATCGCCGGGCTCGGCACGCCGATCCGCTCGCTGCATGCGGCGTCGATCGCGCTCGCCGCGGTCATCGCGGTGATCGGGGCCGTGGTCGGGCGATTCGCGCGCGGGCGCCGCAGCGCGTTCGCGATCGTCGCGCTGGCGCTGATCGGTCTTGCGGCCACGCTCGCGGAACCGGCGTCCGGGCCGCAGCGCTGGGTGTCGTTCGGGTTCCTCGGTCTGTACATGGCACCGCTGCTGCTGCCCGCGCTGCTGGTCGCGATCGCGGCCTTGTCGCGGGACGGCGTCGGTCCGCCGGCGGCGTTCGCGGCGATCGTCGCGAGCCTGCTGCTTGCGCTGCAGCCGGATGCCTCGCAGCTGCTGGCGCTGTGCGCGGCGCTCGCGACGCTGGTCATCCTGCGACGTGCGCGCGGGGCGTGGGCCTGGGCCGCGATCACGGTGCCGGCGCTGGCGATGGTGTGGGCGTTCCTGCGCCCGGATCCGCTCGAACCGGTGGCGCACGTCGAGGGCGTGTTCGCGCTCGCCTTCGCGCATTCGCTGCCCGCCGGTCTCGCCGTCGCCGCCGCTGCGCTGGCGTTCCTCGCGGGGCTCGCGCTGCTCGCGCGCCGCGGGCCGCGATGGCTGCTCGCGGTCGCGGTCTACTACGCCGCGCTGTACGCCTGTTCGCTGGCCGGGATGACGCCGGCGCCGCTGATCGGCTACGGCGCCGGGCCGGTGCTCGGCTACGGTCTGCTGATCGCGGTCTGCGCGACCGGCGCCACGCTGCCGGCGCGAACCGCATCCGCGCCGCGAGTCCCGCCGGGATCGTCATGACCCTGCGCGAGCTGATCCCGATGCAGCCGGTCTCGAACCTTGCGGCGAGCGTGGCGTTCTACGAAAAGCTCGGTTTCGCGGTCGAGGCGCACAACGACGACTGGGGCTGGGCGAAGCTGCGCTGCGGCGACTGCCGGATCATGCTCGATCGCTCGATCAATCCGCATCCGGGCGCGCCGCGGCGGTCGGTGCTGTATCTGTATCCCGAAGACATCGTCGATTATCACCGTCGCGTGCGCGACAGCGGCCTGGCGGTGCCCGATCTCGATCTGACCTTCTACGGCATGACCGAATTCCGCCTGCACGATCCGGACGGCAATCCGCTGTGGATCGGTCAGCAGATCGCAGCCTCGGCATGAGCCAGTCGGACGACGACATTCCCCCGCGCATCGATCTGTTCGCGCGTCTACTCTGCCTGCTGCTGGCGGTCGCATTCGGTGCGGTCGCGGCGGTGGCCTGGCGCTCCGGCGGGCATGCCGCGGTCTACTGGCTGTGCGGCGGCGCCGCGCTGACATGGCTGGTCGCCAGCACGGTCGGCCCGCAGCGGCTGCGCGTGGGCCTGCTGCATCTGCTGCCGTGGGCCTAGCGATGTCGACACGCCTGCGCCAGGCGGTGGCCGCCGACATTCCGGGGATCTGGGAGGTGCGTTACGCCGTCACCGAGAACACCCTGACGCCCGGCCGGATCAGCGACGAGGACGTACGCGCCGCGATCGAGGACAGCGGACGCGGCTGGGTGATCGAGGACGCGGGCCGGATCGTCGGTTTCGCGATCGGCCACGGCGGCACGGGCAATGTCTGGGCCCTGTTCGTGCACCCCGATGCGCAGGGCCGCGGCCACGGCGCGCGTCTGCATGCGGCGATGCTGGACTGGTTCCGCACCCGGCCGCTGCCGACGCTGTGGCTGACCACCGGCAAGAACACCCGTGCCCGCGCCTTCTACGAGAAGTACGGCTGGCGCTGCGTCGGTGCCGCCGGCGAGGACGAAGTGCGCTACGAGCGCGACAATGTCTCCTGACTCCGCCGACGGCGATGCGGCATGAACGAACACGATCCCTACCGCGCACCGGTCGCCGAGGTGGCCGATCCCGAACCCGTGGTCGAACCGCGCCTGCGTCGCGGCCGGATCGCGCTGTGGGTGTGCCTGCTGTACGTCGCGCCTGCCCTGATCGGGCTCGCGTCGGGGTTGAGTCTGGCCCTGTGGCAGGTCTACGGCGACACCGTGGCGCAGGCCGCGGAGAATGCGCGGACGGTCCGGCAGGTGCTGATCGTGATCGCCGGATTCCTGCTGTATCTGGGCTTTCTCGCCGGCGTGCGCCATCGCCCGGCGCTGCATGTCGCGATCGTGTTCGTCGCGGTCGAGCTGCTGTCGACGTTCGAGGAACTGCTGCTGTGGCGAGTGCCGCCGGCGGACCTGTTTGATCCGTCGGGCCTGCTCGCCCACGCCGGCGTCGCCGCGCTGGCGCTGGCGACGACGGCGCTGTTGCGCCGTCGTGGACGCCGGTTTCCGTCCGCGGGGCAGGGCGATCCTCGGGGTTGAGGACGCAGGGCCCGTCCGACCGGCCCTGCGACCCTGCCCTGCTGCGGCATCGACATCACCTGCCGGCGTTCGCTCCACGCGTGCGCGGCCGGACCACGGTACCGGCGTTCGTCGCGCGCTTGACCTCGACGGGCTCGGCCGGCTGCACCGGCGCGATCCTGCGCCCCTGGCCGTCGGCGGTCACCACGTTGACGAGCAGGCGGATGTCGTTGATGTCCTCCGACAGCCGCGTGTTGATGTCGTCCACCAGCAACACGCCGGCGACCTGGCTGTTGCGGTCCACCCACGGCGTGAAACCGAAAGCGCCGGGGCTGGTGACGATCAGCGGCGAGGTCGGGTCGATCCACTGGCCGAGGCCGTAGCCGTAGCCGGTGGCGGTGGGCGGACGCGAGAGATCGGTCGTGCCTACCGTGCGGTCGCGGGCCATGAAGGCGATCGTCGCCGGGGCGAGGAAGCGCCGCCCGGGCAGGCAGGTGCGGTCGATGCGCAGGTCCAGACAGCCCTCGGCCAGCACCATGTCGACGATCCGTCCGTAGTCCTCCAGGGTGCTGCGCACGCCGCCGCCGATCCGCGGGTTGTCGTTGCGCACATAGCCCGGGACCGTGGAAGAGGTGGCGAAATCGGTCGCGACCAGACCCAGCGGCTGCACCATCTCGGCGAGGAACAGGTCGTCCCAGGCGCGGCCGGTGGCGATTTCCGCCATCCGCCCCGCGACCTGCATCGAAGCGCCGCCGTAGGCGAACACCTGGCCCGGCGTGCCGATCAGCGGCTGCTGCAGGATCCGGTTGGCGCAGGTGGCGAGGGTGAACAGCGGGTTGGACATGCACGTATCCTCGCCGGCGGGCAGGCCGCTGGTGTGCGAGAACAACTGCTCGAGGGTGATGCCGCGCTTGGCCGGCTCCACGGTGGGGAAGTACTGGCCGACGGTGTCGCTCCAGCGCATCTGCCCGCGTTCGACGAGTCTCGCGAGGGTCAGCGCCGACACCCATTTGCTGGCCGAGGCGATGCGTACGCGTGTGCTCAGGGTGTAGCCGCCGAAGGCACGGCGATAAACCACGTTGCCGGCCTTGTTGACGCGCAGCGATGCGCCGTCGAGGGTGTAGGTCTGGACCAGCGCTTCCATTTCGGCGGTGACCGGACGGAAATCGTAGATCGGTACGGCCGCGGCCGGCCGGACCGGGGCGAGCAGTGCGGCGAGGCCGGCGGTGACGGCGAATGCGGCGAGCAATGGACGGAACATGACGGGCACCTCCTCGTGCCTTGGGGAATGCCGCCGGAAACGCCGAGCCCGTCCCTGCGGTTGACGAGGCCCGCGGCGAAGTTGTGAACGGATGTGTCCGGGACGCGTCGGACCTGCGCGCCGGGCTTCCGTACAATGGCGCCCCGCCCGCGCCGCCGCCGCTCCCGCATGACTTCGATCGACCCACAGATCGACGCGCTGATCGACATCGGCGCCAATCTCACCCACGAGAGTTTCGACCACGACCGCGAGGCGGTGCTGCAGCGCGCGCGCGCTGCCGGAGTGGCGCGGATGATCGTCACCGGCGCCAGCCGCGAGCATTCGCCGCGGGCGCTGCTGCTGGCGCAGACCTTTCCGGGCGAGCTGTTCGCCACCGCCGGCGTGCATCCGCACCACGCGGTCGAATAC
>JBIJBH010000032.1:0-14642 GCA_044345315.1 Lysobacteraceae bacterium | reverse complement strand
CGTCTGCTGATCGACAACGGTCTCGACCCCGACGACCCGATCTCGTTCCTGCTGGTCGAATACGACCGCGGCGCCGCGCCGCGCGTCTCCACCGACAGCGACGCCGTGCGCCGGGTGATCGCCGGGTTGGGCGGCGCATGGCGACTGGCGGCACTGTCGGCCGTGCTGCCGCGCGCGCTGCGCGATGCGCTGTATCGCTTCGTCGCGCGCAACCGCTATCGCTGGTTCGGACGGCACGATGCCTGTGTCGTACCGAGCGCGGAAGAGCGCTCGAGGTTTCTGTGAACCGCTGCATGTAGCGCGGGTCGCAGACCCGCTGCCCACGTCTCGCAGCGCATCTCCGCGCAGTGCATGTCCCTGTAGCGGATCTTTCCGCAGCGGATCTTTCCGCAGCGGATCTTCGATCCGCTCTACAGGGACAGGCCGCGGGTCAGGCTTTGTTTTCGCGCAGTGTCGCCGCGATCGCGAATCCCTCCAGCGCCGTCATGAATTCGTCCAGCGTGAACAGTCCCAGGCAGGGCACTGCGCCGCTTCCGGGCAGTGCGCCGCGGGCGAGCTTGCGCACCAGCACGATGGCGGCGGTGGCGGGAATCTGCGGGCCGTCGCCGTTGCGGGCGACGAGCGTCCAGTCCAGTCGCAGCGGCGCGCGGTCGTGGTCGAGGCCGTGCATCGAGACCTGCATGAAGCCGGTATCGCTTCCGATCTGCTGCCACCACTCGCTCATCGCGAACAGCGGTTTTGCCAGCGGCACGAGGCTGCGCAGCAGGCCCAGGCGCACGGTCCAGCTCGCGAGCCAGAGCCCGAAATGCATGCGCCGCAGCTCCAGCCCGGCCCGGAACTCCAGCGCGCGCAGGTCGGGATAGCGCGCGGGCAGCAGATCGAGGTCCGGCACGTCGCAGCGCGCCACCCAGCGCGCGCCCACGCCGGGCACGTGCAGGCGGCGCAGCGATTGCCAGCCGTAGGCCGTCTCCGGCCGGCCGTCGCGCAGGATGCGGAACGGCCGGCCGACGTAGCCGAGGATCGACAGCGTGGTCGCCCAGCCGCGCGGCGTGCGGTTGCCGGGAGCGATCGCGCTCTCGACGCGCTCCAGCCGCGAGAAACGATGCAGATGCGCGTCGATCGCCGCCGCGTGCAGCGCCGGCACGCTGCTCGCGCCCGAAATCGCCCAGCGCCCGGCGCGTTGCGCCGCGGCCTCCAATGCGCCGATCCCGGCCACGTAGTCGCGACCGTCGGCGAGATCGATGCAGTGCGCGCCGACCGACAGCGCCGTTTCGGCGACGCGATGATCGCGTCCCTGGAACGGCCCCGCGGTGTCGATCACCACGTCCGGGCGCAGCGCGGCGAGCCGTTCGCCGAAATCGTGCGCGGTGGTATCGATCGCGGCCGCTTCGACCTGCGCTCGCGGCGCGTCGAAGCTCGCGATCAGGGCGTCCGCGCGCGCGCGGTCGCGCCCGGCGACGATCACGGTCAGATCGGCGTCGCCGGCCAGCGTGCGGGAGATGCGGCTGCCGAACAGGCCGTAGCCGCCGAGAACGAGGATGCGCATGCGGCGATCATAGCCAGACCTGTCCGGGCAGGGTGGCGCGAGCCGAAATTGATTCGCGTCAACCCGGGACCGGCGCACAGGCCTTGGAATCAGCGGGAAGGCCCTTATCTCAGGGCCATCGCGGCCGTGCCGCCCCCTCGATTCCGGAGTCCCCCGCCATGCGCATGGACAAACTCACCTCGCGGTTCCAGCAGGCGATCGCCGATGCGCAGTCGCTGGCGGTCGGTCGCGATCACAACGTCATCGAACCGGTGCATCTGCTCGCGGCGCTGCTCGATCAGCAGGGTGGCGGCACCCGTCCGCTGCTGACCCAGGCCGGCGTCAACGTGCCGCTGCTGCGCGAGCGCGTCGGCGAGGCGCTGGAGAAGCTGCCGAAGGTCACCGGTCAGGCCGGCAGCGTCAACGTCGGCAACGATCTGGCGCGGATGCTCAACCTCACCGACAAGCTGGCGCAGCAGCGCGGCGATGCGTTCATCGCCAGCGAACTGTTCCTGCTCGCGCTGCTGGAGGACGGCAGCGAGGCCGGGCGCGCGTTCAAGGCCGCCGGTGCGAACAAGCAGCGGCTCGAAACCGCGATCGAGGCCGTGCGCGGCGGCGAAAAGGTGCAGAGCGAGAACGCCGAGGAACAGCGCCAGGCGCTGGAGAAATACTGCATCGATCTCACCGCGCGCGCCGAGTCGGGCAAGCTCGACCCGGTGATCGGCCGCGACGAGGAGATCCGCCGCACCGTGCAGGTGCTGCAGCGCCGGACCAAGAACAATCCGGTGCTGATCGGCGAGCCCGGCGTGGGCAAGACCGCGATCGTCGAAGGCCTGGCCCAGCGCATCGTCAACGGCGAAGTGCCCGAAGGCCTGCGCGGCAAGCGCGTGCTGTCGCTGGACATGGGCGCGCTGATCGCCGGCGCGAAGTATCGCGGCGAATTCGAGGAGCGACTGAAGGCCGTGCTGAGCGATCTGGCCAAGAACGAAGGCCAGATCATCCTGTTCATCGACGAGCTGCACACGATGGTCGGCGCCGGCAAGGCCGAAGGCTCGATGGACGCCGGCAACATGCTCAAGCCCGCGCTGGCCCGCGGCGAACTGCACTGCATCGGCGCGACCACGCTCGACGAGTACCGCAAGTACGTCGAGAAGGACGCCGCGCTGGAGCGCCGCTTCCAGAAGGTGTTCGTCGGCGAGCCGAGCGTGGAGGACACGATCGCGATCCTGCGCGGCCTGAAGGAAAAATACGCCGTGCATCACGGCGTCGAGATCACCGACCCGGCGATCGTCGCCGCGGCCACGCTCTCGCATCGCTACATCGCCGACCGCCAGCTGCCCGACAAGGCCATCGATCTGATGGACGAGGCCGCCTCGCGCATTCGCATGGAGATCGACAGCAAGCCGGAGGAATTGGACCGCAAGGAACGCCGCCTGATCCAGCTCAAGATCCAGCGCGAGGCGCTGAAGAAGGAGAAGGACGAGGCCTCGAAGCAGCGTCTGGCCGATCTCGAAGGCGAGATCGAGAAGCTCGAGCGCGAGTTCAACGATCTGGAAGAAATCTGGAAGGCCGAAAAGGCCGCGGTGCAGGGCACGACCAAGGTCAAGGAGCAGATCGAGGCCGCGAAGCTGGAACTCGAAGCCGCGCAGCGCCGCCAGGACTACGCCAAGATGAGCGAAATCCAGTACGGGCGCATTCCCGAGCTGGAAAAGCAGCTCCGCGCCGCGCAGGAGGCCGAAACCCAGGGCTTCCAGCTGCTGCAGGACAAGGTCACCGCCGAAGAGATCGCCGAAGTGGTCTCGCGCTGGACCGGCATTCCGGTCAGCAAGATGCTCGAAGGCGAGCGCGAGAAGCTGCTGAAGATGGAAAGCGCGCTGCACGGCCGCGTGGTCGGGCAGGAGGAAGCGATCAAGGTCGTGTCCGACGCGGTGCGCCGCTCGCGCGCCGGCCTGAGCGATCCGAATCGGCCCAGCGGTTCGTTCCTGTTCCTCGGCCCGACCGGCGTGGGCAAGACCGAACTGTGCAAGGCGCTGGCCGAATTCCTGTTCGACAGCCAGGACGCGATGGTCCGCATCGACATGAGCGAGTTCATGGAGAAGCACGCGGTCAGCCGTCTGGTCGGCGCGCCTCCGGGCTACGTCGGTTACGAGGAAGGCGGTTATCTCACCGAGGCGGTGCGTCGCCGTCCCTACAGCGTGATCCTGCTCGACGAGGTCGAGAAGGCGCATCCGGACGTGTTCAACATCCTGCTGCAGGTGCTCGACGACGGCCGCCTCACCGACGGCCAGGGTCGCACCGTGGATTTCCGCAACACCGTGATCGTGATGACCTCGAACCTCGGTTCGCAGCTCATCCAGGAGTTCTCGACCGACGATACGCCCGAGAGCTACACCAAGATGAAGGCGATGGTGATGGGCGTGGTGCAGGCGCATTTCCGGCCCGAGTTCATCAACCGGCTCGACGACATCGTCGTGTTCCATCCGCTGGACAAGGCGCAGATCCGGCAGATCGCGAAGATCCAGCTGCGCGGTCTGGAGAAGCGTCTGGGCGAGCGCGGCATCCGTCTCGAACTCGCGGAGAAGGCGCTGGATTTCCTCGGCAACATCGGCTTCGATCCGGTCTACGGCGCCCGCCCGCTCAAGCGCGCGATCCAGGCCCAGATCGAGAATCCGCTCGCGCAGAAGATCCTCGCCGGCGAGTACGGCAACGGCGACACCGTGCGGGTCGAGGCCGAGGGTGGCAGACTGATCTTCGGCAAAGGATGACCCGAGGCGGTCGGCGATGCGCATTCTGATGATTCACGGGCGGGCCCAGGGCGGCAAGGACCGCGAGCGGCTGCGTCAGGAATGGCTGGATGCGCTTGCGCTCGGCTTCCGCGCCGCGGGCAGGCCCTGGCCGGAGGATGTCGCGTTCGACTTCCCGTACTACGGCGACGACCTGGACCGGATGGTCGCCGCCAGACCCGTGCTGCGCAGTCGTCCCGGCGCGGCGACGCGGCGACGCGGCGTGTCGGATTACGAGCGCTTCCTGTCGACGGCGATCGACGAACTGCGGCGCGGCGCGGGCATCACCCGGAGCGAAATCCGCGCGGCAGCCGGCGGTGCCGCACCGCGCAGGCTCGGGCCGCAGAACTGGTGGTGGGTGCGTGCGGCGGCGCGGGCGATCGATCGCAGGCTGACGCCGGTCGCCGATTTTTCGATCGAAGCGTTCCTGCGCGACGTGTATCTGTATCTGCGCGATGCGCCCGTGCGTGCGGCGGTCGACGCGATCGTCGAGGCCGAAGTGCGCAGGGCGCCGACCCTGGTGCTGGCGCATTCCCTGGGCAGTGTCGTCGGCTATCGATTGATGCATCGGCATGCGGGCGACGCGCTGTTCGCCGGTTTCGTCACCGTCGGTTCGCCGCTCGGCCTGCGCGCGGTCGCCGCACGCCTGCCGGCGATCGAGAACCCCGCAGGCGCGGAGCGCTGGCACAACGCCTACGACCGCCGCGACATCGTCGCGCTCAATCCGCTGGACGACGCGCATTTCCCGTGCGATCCGCCGGTGATCAACCATGGCCACGTGGACAATCACACCGCGAATCGCCACGGGATCGTCGGTTATCTCGACGATCCCTGGGTCACGGTGCGGATCGCGGACGGCATCGCGCGCATGCGCGCGATGGGCTGATGCCCCGAACAGGCGCCGGGTGTCAGTCGCGTTCTTCGCGTCCCGCTTCCAGCGCCGCCACCCGCGCTTCGAGCGCGTCGATCCGCGCCAGCAGCGCATCGAAGGCGCCGTTGTCGTGCGCGCGCGACGCGGCCTGCGCAGAGGCGTGACCCGAGCTGTGCGTCGCTTCGGGCATCGTCGGTTCGCCGCAGAGCAGATGCGCATAACGGTCTTCGCGTTGCCCCGGTCCGCGCGGCAGGCGGCGCACCATCGGCGCTTCGCGTTCGGCCAGACGGTCCAGTGCGTACTTGACGTCGTCGATGTTCTCGAATCGATGCAGACGCTCGCTGCGCGCGAGCAGCTCGTGCAGGGTCTGCGGCCCGCGCAGCAGCAGCAGGGAGATCAGGCAGGCCTGCGCCGGGGTCAGGTCGTAGACGCGGTCGAGGCGATGGTGGTAGCGCTCGCTGCGCGCGCCATATTCGGATTTCACCAGCCCGCGCGGTTCGAGTTGACGCAGGGCGTGACCGACCTCGCCGGCGTCGTAGGCGGTGATCGGATCGCGCGCGGTCTTCTGGTTGCAGGCCAGCACGATGTTGTTGAGGGTGAGCGGATAGACATCGGGCGTGGTGGCGGCCTTTTCGACCAGACAGCCGAGGATGCGGGCCTCGACGGCGGTCAGTTGCGGCGGAAGGGCGGTGTCCGTGGCGGTTGAATCGGCTTGCATGGGCGGTCCGGTGCGTGCGTGTCGCCCGATTCTATCCCCCGCGGCCGCGCTTGATGCCCGGTTCATCCGCCGCGCGGCAAGCTGCCCCGGTCCCCCCGCGGCAGCATCCGCGACTTTCCAGGAGCCCCGCCATGCGAATCCCCCTGCTGTGCGCGCTCGGTCTGAGCCTCTCCCTCGTCTCCGCACCGGCGTCGGCCGGCGGCGATCTCACCTGCAAGATGCGCTACGAGCTGTCCGGTTGGTCCGCGTTCTACAAGACCGCCTCCGGCACCGGCACGATCCGCTGCAGCAACGGCCAGAGCCTGTCGGTGCGGATCGAGGCCAAGGGCGGCGGCCTGACCGTCGGCAAATACCGGATCCGCGACGGCATCGGCCAGTTCGCCAACGTCGGCGACATCCGCGAGGTGCTCGGCAGCTACGTCACCGCCGAAGCCCACGCCGCCGCCGAGAAGAGCGCCTCGGCGCAGGCGATGACCAACGGCGAAGTCTCGCTGGCGCTATCGGGCAAGGGCAAAGGCTGGTCGCTGGGCGTGGCGTTCAGCAAATTCACGATCGAGCCGCGGTGAGTTTGGCGGGCGAAACTGGATCGCCGTTACGGAATTGAGCGATCGTTGGCAGCAATCAACGCGTTTCAGTTCGCGTGTCGCATCTCATCCTGACCTACCATGGCGCTTGCGTATCCTCGTGTTTTCGCAAGAAAACCCGGGGGCTATGCGTCCACCATTGCTACCCGTGAGCGGACATGGGTTTTGATCTTGATCTGCCGGGGCCCCTGGTTGCGGCGGGATTCGCGGATCAGGCCCGCAGGGCGCGCGGCAGGACGCCGCGCATGCTCTTGAACAGCATGTTTCGACAATACAGAGATGTACTGTCGAAAAAACCCGCGAATTCCGCGGACCCGGCGCGCAGCGCCGGGCGCAACCGACGGGGTGTGCTTTCTTTTGGTTACCTTCTCTTTTCACAAGAAAAGAAAAGTAACTCGCTCGCGACAGCGAGCGAAACCAAGAGACGAGAGGAAAGCCTCGACGTTCACCGCTGTCGAATCGATCAAAAGCAGCTCCCTCGCCGATGGTTCGGGATGACATGTGCTCGATATTGAGCACGATGTCCATCCTCCACGCATCCAACGAAGACCAACTTCACGCCGATCGCGGCAGCGGCCCGCGTCGGTACTGCGGCATCGCCGCGATCATCTCCGCCAGCGAATGCGCCAGCGCGTGCTCGGCGAGCAGGGCGGCGTCGGCGCCGCGCTCCAGCAGATGTCGCACCGCCTCGTCGCTGTGGGCCCGCGCGAGCACCGGGATCGGGTGTTCGCCGTGCTTGAGCCGCTGCACGACGCTGCCGGCTTCCAGCGCGTCGGGAATGGTCACCACCGCCAGCGATGCGTCGCCGGGCAGGCCTTCGGCCAGGACTTCATCGGCGGCGGCGTTGCCGCGGATCGCGGTGTGGCCGTCGCCGCGGGCCTTGTCGACGCGATCGTCCTCGGTATCGATCACCACGAACGGAATGTCGGCGCGGCGCAGCACGTTCGCGAGTTGCGTGCCGACGCGGCCGTAGCCGATCAGCAGCACATGGCCCTTCGGCGGCGGTGCGGCGACGGCCGTCTGCGCGGCGTCGTCGCGGCGGGTGCGGCGGGTCATCAGCGCGAACAGCGGCGGGTGGATCAGGATCGACAGGATCGCGCCGGCCAGCACCAGATCGCGGGTCTGCTCCGAAACCAGACCGAGGGTGGCGCCGAGGCCGATGAGGATGAAGGAAAACTCGCCGATCTGGGCGAGGCTGGCGGCGATGGTCAGGGCGATGTCGTTGCCTTTGCCGAGCATCCGCACCACCGCCCAGGCGGCGATCGATTTGCCGATCACGATGATCGCCAGCGTTTCCAGCACTTCCAGCGGGTATTCGACCAGGGTCGCCGGATCGAACAGCATGCCCACCGAAACGAAGAACAGCACCGCGAACGCGTCGCGCAGCGGCAGCGAGTCCTGCGCGGCCTTGTGCCCGAAGCGCGATTCGTTGAGCAGCATGCCGGCGAAGAACGCACCGAGCGCGAACGACACGCCGAACAGCTTGGCCGCGCCGAAGGCCACGCCCATCGCGCAGGCCAGCACGAACAGGGTGAACAGTTCGCGCGAGCCGGTGCCGGCGACGCGCTCGAGCATCCAGGGCAAGACCCGGCGCCCGACCAGCAGCATCAGCGCGACGAAGGCGCCGACCTTGAGCAGCGTCCCCAGCAGCGCGGTGCCGGCATGGCCGCCGCCGGTGCCGCCGATCGCCAGCACCGGCACCAGCACCAGGGCCAGCACCATCGCCAGATCCTCGACGATCAGCCAGCCGACCGCGATCCGGCCACGTTCGCTGTCGAGCAGGCGCGCGGTGTCCAGCGCGCGCAGCAGCACCACGGTGCTGGCCACCGACAGCGAGAGCCCGAAGATCAGGCCCTCGACATCGCTCCAGCCCAGGCGCGTGCCCAGGAACCAGCCCATCGCGGTCGCCACGGCCATCTGCACGATCGCGCCGGGCACCGCGATCCGGCGCACCGCCAGCAGATCGCGCAGCGAGAAATGCAGGCCGACGCCGAACATCAGCAGGATCACGCCGATCTCGGCGAGTTCGGTCGCCAGTTCGGCATCGCCGACGTAGCCCGGCGTGTGCGGGCCGACCATCACGCCGGCGAGCAGGTAACCCACGATCGGCGACATGCGCAGACGATGCGCGAGCATGCCGAGCGCGAAGGCCAGCACGAAACCGATGCAGAGCATCGCGATGAGGGGAGTGTGATGCGGCATGCAGGGACTATAAACGACGCCGGACGCGACGCCTGTACGTCGCGTTCATTTTTTTCGTGCGTACGCCGCGCAAGAAGAAACCCCAGGTATCGCCGGGGGTTTCGGGTGTCGCGCGGATATCGGCAGGGTTACCAGCTGTAGCCGATGCGGCCGTAGACGTAGGCGCCGTTGAAGCCGTTCGGCGAGGATGCGCTGTAGGGCAGCTGGCCGTTGGTGGAGTTGGCGAACAGCACCTCGTCCGGATACTCGTCGAGCACGTTGTCGGCGCCGAGGGTGAAGTCCCAGTTGCCCCAGCGATAGCTGCCGGAGAGATCGAGCGTCCACTGCGCGTCGAAGGTCTGATCGCGCGAGGTGTCGGCCGGATTGTTGCCGAACAGCACGCTGAACTCGCCGTAGCGGGTGGCGTTCGCGCCGAAGCGCCAGTTGCCGAGCGTGTAGGCGCCGCCGAGCTGGAACTTGTCGCGCGGCGCGCCGACCGTGAGCCGGCCGACTTCGACGCGGCCGATGCGCACCGCGGCCGGATCGATCGCGGTCAGCGCCGCGGGATTCGGGGCGATCCGTTCGACCGTGGTCTTGTTGTAGTTGTAGCCGGCGGTGAGATCGAGCGCGCCGTCGCCGATCTTCCAGCGGTAGGTGCCGATGATGTCCACGCCGCGGGTCTTGGTGTCGATCGCGTTGGTGAAGTAACGACCGCCGCCGAGCGCGGGATCGACCGTGGCGTTGAGGAAGGCGCGCACCGCGGCCGAGGTCAGGTTCTCCGACAGCATGATCCGGTCGTCGATGTCGATCCGGTAGGCGTCGACGGTGATGTAGAGGTTCTCGACCGGCTTGAGCACGAGACCCAGGCTGAGGTTGGTCGATTCCTCGGCCTTCAGCGGTTCGGCGCCGAGCGCGACCGCGGCGGCGTCGTTGACCCGGAAGGTGCGGATGTCGAAGGGCACGCCGCCGATGAAGTTGGTGGCGGTGGAGCGGAAGAACTGCTGCTGCAGCGACGGCGCGCGGAAACCTGTCGAGACCGTGCCGCGCAGCGCCACCGCCTCGCTGAAGTCGTAGCGTGCCGACAGCTTGCCCGAAGTGGTGCTGCCGAAATCGCTGTATTCCTCGGCGCGCAGCGCGAGGCCGAGATTGAAGGCATCGGTCACGTTGGCTTCGAGGTCGATATAGGCCGAATAGCTTTCGCGGTTGAAGTTGCCGGCATCGGAAGGACGGAAGCCCGGGAATACCTGCGAGCCCGACGGCGCCGGCACGCCGCCCGGCAGCAGCGCGCCGCCGTTGCGGTAGGAGTCCGGTTCGCCCGCGCTCTGCTTGAAACTTTCGCCGCGCCACTCCAGACCCCAGGCGACATTGAGCGGGCTGGACAGCCAGCCCGGCTCGAAGCTGCGGGTGACGTCGAGATTGAGCACATGCTGATTGATCTCGAGCGCGCCGGCGTAGAAATCGGTGGGCGAGGTCGGGCCGAGGCTGCGGTTGAGGCTGTTCTCGACGTCGAAGCTCAGATCGTTGCTGCCGTAGTTGTAGCTCAGGTCCACGTCCCAATCGAGCGCGGTGTATCCGCGCAGGCCGATCACCAGTGCGCGGTCCTCGGCGATGTTGCGGATCTGCGGCAGGAAGCCGTCCGGATAGATCGCCTGGATGTTGCGGGTGTCCAGCGCGGTGCGATAGAAGCCGTTCGAGAGCGCGTTGCGGCGGCTGGCGTTGGCGAACGCATAGAAGTTCAGCGCTTCGCTCACTGGCAGCTCGGCGTTGGCGGAGAACGAAAACTGGCGGATTTCCGGATCGCCGTAGCGCTGCACCACGGCGCCCGGCGGCGGCGCGGTGGCCGGACGCACGGTCACGCCGGGCGCGAGCAGGTAGGGCCGGGCGCGGTCGGTCTGATCTTCATCGACGGCCTCGGCGGCGAGATGCAGGAAGCCCTCCACGCCCAGGGACATGCCGACATCGCCCTGCAGTTGCAGGCTGCGGCCGTCGCCGGCGCTGTACTGGCCGAAGTTGGCGGCGATGCTGCCGCCTTCGGCGCTGCCCTTGAGCACGATGTTGATGACGCCGGCGATGGCGTCGGAGCCGTACTGCGCCGACGCGCCGTCGCGCAGCACTTCGATGCGCTGTACCGCCGAAATCGGAATCGCGTTGATGTCCACCGGCGACGAGCCGCGGCCCTGGCTGCCGTTGAGATTGATCAGCGCGGTGGTGTGGCGGCGCTTGCCGTTGACCAGCACCAGCACCTGGTCGGGGGCGAGGCCACGCAGCTGCGCCGGGCGCACCGCGTCGGTGCCGTCGGTGATTGCAGGGCGCGGGAAGTTCAGCGAGGGCAGGGCGCGCGACAGCGCGGTCGCCAGCTCGGTGGTGCCGGTGGCTTCCAGCGCCTGCGGGGTGATGACGTCGATCGGCGAAGGCGAGGAAGCGACGGTGCGGGTCGAGGTGCGGGTGCCGGTGACGACCACGGTTTCGAGGCTGTCGCCCTCTTCCGGCTGCTGGGTTTCGTCGGGGGACTGGGCGAAGGCGGCGGGGCTGACCAGGGCCAGCAGCAGTCCGAGCGTGAGCGGGTGTCGCTTCATCGTGCACTCCATTGAGGGGGGATGGGAAAGCCGGATATCGAAAAACAAGCCGATTCGCGGTGTAGCACGGCCCCGGGAGGGGGTCAATCGCGGCGCCGGCATGCCCTCGTGCCCGGATCCCGGGTGTCCCGATGCCGGCAGCCCCGGATTCCCGGCCCGCAGCGTAGAATCGCGGGCCCGGCGCGGCCCGTCCCGCGCCCGTCGCCCCCTTCGCCCACGCCCCGCCCATGATCGCTTTCCGCAATTTCGCCCTGCGCCGGGGCGAGCGTCTGCTGTTGTCCGATGTCGACCTGGCCCTGCACGCCGGCTGGCGGGTGGGCGTGGTCGGCCGCAACGGCACCGGCAAGTCCTCGCTGTTCGCGGTGCTGATGGGCGAACTGGAGCCGGACAAGGGCGATCTGGACTTGCCCGGCAAGGCGCGGATCGCCAGCGTCGCCCAGGAGACGCCGTCGCTGCCCGACCCGGCGCTGGATTTCGTGCTCTCCGGCGATGCCGAGGTGCACGCCGCGGTCCAGGCCGAGGCCAACGCCTTCGCCGCCGAGGACTGGGAAGCCGTCGCCGAGGCCCATCACCGGCTGGAAGAACTCAACGGCTACGACGCCAGCGCCCGCGCCGGCCGTTTGCTGCACGGTCTGGGCTTCCCGGCCGAGACCCATCCCAAGCCGGTCTCGGATTTCTCCGGCGGCTGGCGCGTGCGCCTGAACGTCGCGCGCGCGCTGATGACGCCCAGCGACCTGCTGCTGCTCGACGAACCGACCAACCACCTCGATCTGGACGCGGTGGTGTGGATGGAGGAATGGCTGCGGCGCTATCCCGGCACCCTGCTGGTGATTTCGCACGACCGCGAATTCCTCGACAACGTCACCACGCATACGCTGCACCTGCACGAAGGCAAAGCGAAGCTGTATGCCGGCAACTACACCCAGTTCGAACGCCAGCGCGCCGAGCATCTGCGTCAGCAGCAGATCGCGTTCGAGAAGGAACAGGCCGAGCGCGCGCATCTGCAGAAGTTCATCGACCGCTTCAAGGCCAAGGCCAGCAAGGCCAAACAGGCGCAGTCGCGGATGAAGCGGCTGGCGAAACTCGCCGGCACCGAAGCGGTGCGCGCCGAGCGCGAGTTCCGGATCGAGTTCCCGGCCCCGGCGAAGATGCCGTTTGCGCTGCTGCGGTTGAACGATGCCGATTGCGGTTATGGCGTGAAGCCCCTCTCCCCTCGGGAGAGGGGTTGGGGAGAGGGCCGGGAGCATCGTGAGATCAAATCGGCCGCCGAACCCTCATCCGGCGCTTCGCGCCACCTTCTCCCGGAGGGAGAAGGGGACAGCGCCGTCACCATCCTCCACGATGTCGGCTACGGCCTCGAACCCGGCGACCGCATCGGCCTGCTCGGCCCCAACGGCGCCGGCAAATCCACCCTGGTCAAATCGCTGGTCGGCGAACTGCCGCTGCTCGCCGGCGAACGCTACGCCCATCCGGATCTGCGCATCGGCTACTTCGCCCAGCACACGGTCGAAGCGCTGGTCGCCGGCACCTCGCCGATCGACCATCTGCGCGAACTCTCGCCGGACACCGCGACCCAGGCGTTCCGCGACTTCCTCGGCAAGTGGTATTTCCCCGGCGACCGCGCGTTCGAGAGCATCGATGGTTTCTCCGGCGGCGAGAAGGCGCGCCTCGCGCTGGCGCTGATCGCCTGGCGTCAGCCGAACGTGCTGCTGCTCGACGAACCGACCAACCACCTCGACCTCGACATGCGCGAAGCCCTGGCCGAAGCGCTCAGCGACTTCGACGGCGCGATCGTGATGGTCTCGCACGACCGCCACCTGATCGGCCTGGTCTGCGACAAGTTCGTGCGCGTCGCCGACGGCGTCGTCGAACCCTTCGACGGCGACCTCGACGAATACGCCGCCTGGCTGCGCACCCGTGCCGGGGGCGAGCACAAGAAGGCCGAAGCGAAACCTGCGCCGGTCGAAGCGAAGCAGGTCGAAACGAAATCGACGCCCGTACCGTCGGCGCCGGCGAAGAAGATCAACCCGCACAAACTCGCCAAGGCCGAAGCGCGGGTCGCGGAACTCGAAGCCAGACTCGCCGCGATCGAGACCGAACTCGCCGACCCCGCGACCTGGAACGACGGCGGCAAACGCGCCGCCGACCTCGGCCGCGAACAGCAGACCCTGCGCACGCAGCTCGAAGCCGCGGAAACGGAGCTGCTGGCGCTTTACGACTGAGGCGCCAGGAGCGGGACGCGCCCGTTTCAGCCCCAGCCCCCTTTGCAAAAGGGGGCGACGGCCGCGCAGCTGCCGTGGCGGATTTGCGCGGCGCGGTGTCGCTGGCCGAACAGCAAATCCCCCCGCCGCGCTGCGCGCGTCGGCCCCCTTCGATGAAGGGGGCGGGCATGGGCCTTCATGTCCAAGACCGCTCGGGTGTGTTCTTCCCGAAGTACACACCGGTACCGCGGTGGCCGCATCAGCAGACCAAAACGCATGCCTCCAGCCCCCTTTGCAAAAGGGGGCGACGGCCGCGCAGCGGCCGTGGGGGATTTGCGCGGCGCGGTCTCGCGGGTCGAACAGCAAATCCCCCCGCCGCGCTGCGCGCGTCGGCCCCCTTCGATGAAGGGGGCGGACATGGGCGATCATTTCTGCTCCGCTGCACTAGACTGACGGCGCGCAGGGCGACACTTCACAGGAGACGGCATGGAGCGGCGGGTCTTGATCAGTTATGCGGCGGACGATCCGGACTGGACGCCGGAGCAGGTCGAAGCCGTCGCCTCCGCGATCGAACAGACCGGCATCCGCGTCCACCTCGACCGCTGGCACCAGCGCGACCGCAAACGCCGCCTCTCCCTCGCCGAATGGCAGACCTGGATGGACGCCTCGATCGACGGCACCACCCACATCCTCTGCCTCGTCTCCACCCGCTACCGCGCCCTGTGGGCCCGCGACCCCGCCGTCCCCGGCGGCTACGGCGTCGCCTTCGAATCCATCCGCCTGATCCACCACCTCTACCTGCTCAAGCAACACAACGACGGCCGCATCCTCACCCTGCGCCCCGACGGCCACGGCTACGACTGCATCCCGCGGGATCTGGCGCTGGATTGCCCGGAGTATTGCTGGCGGGCGCACCTCGATGACTTGCTGTCGCATCTGGGGGAGGCGGAGTTGCCGGGGCAGGTGGGGGTGTTGGCACCCGCCCCGCCACCATCTCCCGCGCCTCGAAACCCGGCCCAGCCCGCAACTCCGCCCGCCGCGCAGCCGCGCCTGACTTGGGCCAGCGCCAGCGGCAAGGACGACTGTGGCCATTGGGCCGATCTCACTGTCAATGGTGTGACCCAGCGCATGCGCTGGATTGCGCCGACGGGGCCGGCGGGCTTTGACATGGGAGACGAAAATTTCGGGCGCAGCCGTGAAATC
>JBIJBH010000224.1:0-6392 GCA_044345315.1 Lysobacteraceae bacterium | reverse complement strand
GCGGATCAGGCGCACGAAGTGGGTCAGCGGCAGGATCTCCGCCAGCCACTGCGCCGCGACCGGCATGCCGTCGAACGGGAACATGAAACCGGACAGCAGGATCGAGGGCAGGAACAGGAACATCGTCATCTGCATCGCCTGGAACTGGCTGCGGGCGCGGGTCGAGAGCAGCAGGCCGAGCGAGAGATTGGCGAGGATCAGCAGCGAGGCCGCGGCGTAGATCGCGGGCAGTCCGGCGCGCAGCGGCACGTCGAACACGCTCACGCCGAGCAGCAGCACGAGGCTGGTCTGGACCAGACCGACGCCGATGTAGGGCAGCACCTTGCCGATCATCAGTTCGGCGCTGGTCACCGGCGTGGTGATGAGCAGTTCGAGATTGCCGCGTTCGCGTTCGCGCACGATCGCCATCGCAGTGAACATCACCATGGTCATGGTGAGGATCACCCCGATCAGCCCCGGGACGACGTTGATCGCTGCGCGACGTTCGGGGTTGTAAAGGGGCAACACCGAAATCGGTCCGCTGCGCACGGCGCTTCCGTCCAGCGGCATCGCCGCCAGTTGCCGCGCGCTGGCCTGCACCGAGGTGTCGCTGCCGTCGACGATCACCTGCACAGCTTCGCGGCCGTCGAGCAGGCGGCGCTCGTAGTCCGGCGGAATCAGCACGCCGATCCGGATCGCGCCGCGATCGAGCAGTGCGTCGAGTTCCTGTGGCGTGCGCGCGATCGCGACCTGTCGCACCACATCGGTCGCGAGCATGTCCTGCACCAGCGCGCGCGAGCCGGCGGTGTCGGCCATGTCGGCGAACGCGGCCGGCAGGTCGCGCACGTCGGGGTTGATCGCGAAACCGAACAGCAGCAACTGCAGGGTCGGGATGCCGATCATCATCCCGAGCGTGAGCCGGTCGCGGCGCATCTGCCGCAGTTCCTTCAGCATCACCGCGAAGATCCGCACCCAGAACTGGCGCGACGCGCTCATGCCGCAAGCTCCGCATCGTGGCCGCCGGCTTCGAGACGTCGAGTCGCGGCGACGAATACGTCTTCGAGATTGGGATCGATCGTCGTGACCTCCGCCGCGATGCCGGCCGCGGCCAGCGTGCGGCGCAGCGCGTCGGCATCGACCTCGGCGCAGAGCACACGCAGGGTGTTGCCGATCTGGGCGACGCTGAGCACGCCGGGCGCCGCCTGCAGCGCGGCCTGGGCGCGTCGCGGTTCGTCCGCGCGCACGCCGAGGGTGCGCCCGGCCAGCGCGCAGGTCAGCTCGGCAGGGGTGCCGTCCGCGACCAGCCGGCCGCGGTCGAGGATCGCGATGCGGTGACAGCGTTCGGCCTCGTCCATGTAGTGCGTCGACACCAGCAGGGTGGTGCCGGCGTCTGCCAGATCGAACAATTTCTCCCAGAAATCGCGGCGCGATTCCGGGTCCACCGCGCTGGTCGGTTCGTCCAGGAACAGCAGCTCCGGCGCGTGCACGATCGCGCAGGCCAGGGCGAGGCGCTGTTTCTGTCCGCCGCTGAGCGTGCCGGCGAGCTGTTTCGTGCGATCGGCGAAGGCGTAGGTGTCGATCAGCTCGTCCACCCGCGCCCGCCGCCGCGGCCGCGGCAGGCCCTGCACGGTGGCCATGAACTCCAGGTTCTCGCGCACGGTGAGATCTTCGTACAGCGAAAACTTCTGGGTCATGTAACCGATCCGCCGGCGCAGCGCCTCCGCCTCGCGTGGGATCGACAACCCCAGCACCTCGATCTCGCCGGCGCTGGGCGTGAGCAGACCGCAAAGCATGCGGATCGTGGTCGATTTGCCGGAACCGTTGGGACCGAGAAAGCCGTAGACGTTCGCATGCGGCACGCGCAGATCGACGCCGTCGACCGCCTGCAGCGCGCCGAACCGCTTGCCGAGGCCGCGGGCGACGATCGCGCTGCGCTCGTGCATGCCGGCGTGCATCCCGGTCTTCATCGCGATGCGGCGGCGATCTCGCGCCGCGTCGGCGGGAATTCGACGCGCACCGGCAAGCCGGCCGGCAATTCGGCGCCGGCCGCTGCATTGAGTGCGCTGTTGTCGAACACGATCTCGGCCAGGTAGCTCAGCCGCGCCGCGTCCTTGCCGGTGAGCGCGTAGTACGGCGTGAAACTCGGCTCGCTGCGGATCGCGCGCACGCGGCCGGGCAGCGCACGTTCGACGCCATCGACGTGGAGCGTCGCGCGGTCGCCGATCTTCACGCCCGCTCGGATCGGTTCGGGCACGTAGACGCGGGCGTAGGGCGCATCGCCGACCAGCAGCGTCGCCAGCGGCGCACCGACCGGCGCCTGATCGCCCAGCCTGTACGGAAGACTGTCGATGCGACCGGCGCGCGGCGCGACGACCCGCAGTTTGTCCAGCGACACCGCCTGCGCGGCGGCCTGGGCTTCGGCCGCGCGCAGCGCCGCGCGCGCCTGCGCGATGCGCTCGTGGCGCGCGCCGCGTTCGAGCTCGGCGACGAAGGACTGCGCGGCGCGCACCTGGGCAGCGGCGCTCTGCGATGCCGCGCGAGCGCGATCGACATCGACCTTCGCCACCAGTTGTCGGCGGCCCAGTGGTTCGATGCGGGCCAGATAGGCCGCGGCGTCGCGCGCCTGCGCCTGCGCTGCGGCCGCCTGCGCGCGCGCCTGTGCGATCTGTTCCTCGCGGGTGCCGGCTTCGAGTTCCGCCAGCGCCTCGCGCTGCACATCGGCCTGCGCGCGCGCGGCATCAGTCTGCGCGGCGATCCGCACCGGCTCCAGGGTCATCACCAGCGCACCGGCCTGCACCCGGTCGCCTTCGCGCACCGCGATCGACACGATCCGTTCGGCCGCCGGTGCCGGCAGCGCGATGCGGTCGTATTCCAGCGTCCCCAGCGCCTGCGGAGCCTCGTCGGCGCAGCCCCCGAGCGCCAGCGCGCAGCACAGCACGACGAGCTCACGCATCTTCATCGTTCAACTCCAGGCCCTGTTCGAGCAGGGCGAGTACGTGCACGCACAGTGCGTCGGCATCGACATCGTCGGCGCCGAGCACGCCGCGCCAGATCGGCGCGCTGGCGGCCATGAACATGGTCTGGCCGATCAGCGAAGGCACCAGCAGCCGTGCGTCGATCCGCGGATTGAGGCGTCCGGCAGCCTGGGCACTGGCGAAGCGCGCGGCCAATGCGCGTGGCAGCGGCGCGATCCGCTCCAGCATCAGCCCGCGCAGGCCGCCGCCTTCGTGCAGCACTTCGCGCACCCACAGCCGCGGCAACCAGGGATGCGCCATCGCCACGCCGAGCACCGCGCGCACGAAGCCGCGGATCAGCGCGCGCGGATCGTCGCCGGCGGCCTGCAGCGGCTGGTCCAGCCCGCGCATGACCGGCAGCAGTTTTTCCTCGATCACCGCCTCGGTCAGCGCCTCGCGGTTGCCGAAGTAGTAGTGCAGCAGGGCCGGGGTCGCGCCGGCCTCGTCGGCGATCGCGCGCAGCGAGCTGCCGGCGATGCCCTTGCGGGCGAAGCAGGCGACCGCGGCGTCCAGCAGCCGCTGGCGCAGCGCGGGGCCCTCGCCGGCCGGCCGGCCGGGCGCACGGCCGGGCGGGTCGGAGCCCGGCCCGAGAAGCGGGGCCGAGGGCGTCTCGGCGTCTTTGGATAGGCAAGTTCGGGTCATGTCGCATAATTAATTATCTATTTAATTAATCGCAAGCCCGGCCCGACCAACGGTCGATGCGTGGCCTCCGTCCCCGCCGCGCGCTACCCTTCGCGGTCTATGCAGACCTCCACGCAGCATCCGCACCGCCGCGAATTCGCGCTCGATCCCGCCGACCCCGAACGCCTGGCGAATCTCGCCGGCCCCTTCGACGCCCACCTGCGCCAGATCGAGCTGCGTCGCGGCGTCGAGATCGCCAGCCGCGGCAACATCTTCCGCGTAAGCGGCGAGAACGAGGCGGCGGTGGTCGACACCGAACGCCTGCTGCGCGCGCTCTACGCGGAAGCCGCCGAGACCACGTTCGACGCGCAGGCGATCCATCTGCGCCTCGGCGGCGACGAAGCGCCGGCCGCGGGCGAGTCCGACTACCGGCCGCAGGACGTCGCGGTGAAGGTCAAGCGCGGCACCGTGCGCGGGCGCGGCGCCAACCAGCAGAAATACCTGCACGCGATCGCCACCCATGACATCAATTTCGGGGTCGGACCGGCCGGCACCGGCAAGACCTTCCTCGCGGTGGCGATGGCGGTCGAGGCGCTGAACACCTCCCGCATCCAGCGCATCGTGCTGGTGCGCCCGGCGGTGGAGGCCGGCGAGAAACTCGGCTTCCTGCCCGGCGACCTGTCGCAGAAGGTCGACCCCTATCTGCGCCCGCTGTACGACGCGCTGTACGAAATGCTCGGCGTGGAAAAAGTGGCGAAGCTGCTGGAGAAGAACGTCATCGAGATCGCGCCGCTGGCCTACATGCGCGGGCGCACGCTCAACGACGCGTTCGTGATCCTCGACGAGGCCCAGAACACCACGATCGAACAGATGAAGATGTTCCTCACCCGTCTGGGCTACGGCAGCACCGCCGTGGTCACCGGCGACCTGACCCAGATCGATCTGCCGAAGAGCGTGAAATCCGGCCTGCGCGACGCGATCGACGTGCTGCGCGAGGTCGAGGGCGTGAGTTTCACCTTCTTCGAAGCCCGCGACGTCGTGCGTCACCCGCTGGTGGCGAAGATCGTGCGCGCCTACGACCGTCGCGGCGATGCCGCGGCCCACACCGGAGCCGATCCCGCATGAGCTTCCGTCCCGTTCTCGTCGCGGCATGCCTCACTGCCGCCCTCGCCTTCGCCCCGCAGGCCGCGGCCGACAAGCGCGGCAAGCCCCGTGCCTTCATCGAGAGCTCCGCGATCGTGGCGCCGCAGCGGGTCGGCGAGTTCGTGCTCGAAGGCAGCCAGCAATGGCCCGATCAGAAATTCGCCGGAGTGCAGTTCCGCTACCTCTTGCCCGGGCACGAAGCGCTGCGCATCGACGTGTTCGTGTATCCGCACGGCGACATGCCGCAGGCGCGGGCGATCGAGACCGGCCTGCACGACTTCCTCGACACCCTCGACGCACAGGTCCGGGCCGGCAATTTCAGCGATTTCCAGGTCCTGAACGACGCGCCGATGACGCTGCCGCGGTTCGCATCAGGCGTCGCGGAAAAGGCACTGCCCGCGGCGGCCTCCGAAGCCCCCGCGGGCACGGCGGAAGGCACGCCGAAGGACACCGCGCCGGCGCAGGCCGCCGCGGCATCGGAAGCGCAGACCGGCGACGCGACCGAGCCTGCGGACGCAGATCCGATCACGGCGCTGCTGGCCGAGGCGGCCCAGTCGAAAGGCCGGCGCCTCGCGCTGTCGTACCGGATCGCCGATCCGGACGTTCCTTCGCAGCGCATCGAGATGCGCTCGATGGGCTATCTGTTCTACAAACAGCTCTACCTGTTCAAGGGCCGGATCTCGGCTGCGGCCTCGCAGATCGGCGAGGCCGAGTTCCAGGCGCTGACCGACCGCGCCATGCGCGAACTGATTCCCGCCATCCAGGTGTTCAACACCGGCAGCTGCGCCCAGGTGGAGATCAACGTCGATCCCGACAAGCTCGACGGCGATTCGGCGGACAGCATCGCGCTCGACCTGGTCGCGGCCATGAACGAGAAGATCGAGCGCAACTGCGGCGAACGGCTCGACACGCCCGAGTTCAAGGCCGCGTCGCGCGATGCCGAGGTGCGCAGGGTCGACTACGACCCGGAAGACTGGGGCGGCGGGCCGTGACCCGCGGCCCGGTCCGCCTCGATGTCGCCGTCGCCTACGCGGCACCGCGCGCCGGGGTGCCGGCGGCGACGAGTTTCCGGCGGTGGGTCGCGGCCGCGCTGGAGGGCCGCATCCGCGAGGCCGATCTGGCGGTGCGGATCGTCGACGAGGACGAGGGGCGTGCGCTCAATCGCCACTACCGCGGCAAGGACTACGCGACCAACGTGCTGAGCTTCCCTGCCGACGTAGCCGGCGACGTGAAGCTGCCAAGGGGCGTGACCCTGCCGCTGATGGGCGATCTGGTGCTGTGCGCGCCGGTGGTGGCGCGCGAGGCCGCCGAACAGGGCAAACCGCCCGCGCACCACTACGCCCACCTGACCGTGCACGGCGTCCTGCACCTGCTGGGCATGGACCACCAGGACACGCGCGAAGCCGAATGCATGGAGCAGCTGGAGCGGGACATCCTGGCCGGATTGGGGATCGAGGACCCCTACCGCATCCGCGACTGAGGCGGCCCCAGGCCGGGCCGGCGCACCGGCGCCCGGGCCGGTTAGCAGGCTGTTGAAAAACAGCCTGCAAACGCAGCCATGGATGGCTGCGACGACGAGGCAAGCGCGGAAGCGATTGATTCGTCGGGAGCGAGTCCGGACCTGTGCCGGACTCG
>JBIJBH010000223.1:0-6397 GCA_044345315.1 Lysobacteraceae bacterium | reverse complement strand
CTGGCAGGCTTACACCACCCAGATCGAACCGCACGACGGCATCGCCGAACTGTGCGACGCGCAGAAGCGCATCGATACCATCTGCATCGACCTGTGCCGCGACGTCTGGGGCTATATCTCGCTGGGCTATTTCAAGCAGGCGGTGAAGGCCGGCGAAGTCGGCAGCTCGACCATGCCGCACAAGGTCAATCCGATCGATTTCGAGAACGCCGAAGGCAACTTCGGCATCGCCAACGCGCTGTTCGAGCATTTCGCGGCCAAGCTGCCGATCAGCCGCTGGCAGCGCGATCTGACCGATTCCACCGTGCTGCGCGCGCTCGGCACCGCCTTCGGCCACGCCCTGATCGGTTACGACGCGCTGATGCGCGGGCTCGGCAAGCTCAGCGCCAATCCCGAACGACTGGCGGCCGATCTGGACGCGTCCTGGGAAGTGCTCGCCGAAGCGGTGCAGACGGTGATGCGCCGTCACGGCCTGCCCAATCCCTACGAACAGCTCAAGGCGCTGACCCGCGGCCACGGCATCGACGCCGCGGCGATGCGCGACTTCATCGCCGGGCTCGACCTGCCCGCCGATGCGAAGCAGCGCCTGCTGGAGATGACGCCCGGCAGCTACACCGGCCTGGCCGAGCGTCTGGCGCGGGAGATCTGAGATGCCGAAGCGTCCGGCCGCACTGCCGTTCGAAATCGACGCCACCGGCCAGGGCCCGCTGGGCATGCCGCCGGCGCGCTTCCTGCGCGATTACTGGCAGAAGCGGCCATTGCTGATCCGCAACGCCTTCCCGGACTTCGAGACCCCGGTGCAGCCGGAAGATCTCGCGGGCCTGGCCTGCGAGGAACGCGCGCTGTCGCGGATCCTGATGCACGACAGGGCCACGGACGACTGGACCGTGCGCAGCGGGCCGTTCCAGGAGGACGAGTTCCCCGGCATGCCCGACCACGACTGGACCCTGCTGGTGCAGGACGTGGACAAGTGGGACCCGGAGGTCCGCGCCCTGCTGGATCGCTTCGATTTCCTGCCGCGATGGCGGATCGACGATGTGATGATCTCGTTCGCCGCGCCGGGCGGCTCGGTCGGCGCGCACATCGATCAGTACGACGTGTTCCTGCTGCAGGCGCAGGGCCATCGCCGCTGGCAGATCGACGCCTCCGAGGCGATGGGCCGCGGCCTGCCCTCGGCCGAATTCCGCGACGGCGTGGCGGTGAAGCTGCTGCGCACGTTCCATCCGACCCACGACTGGGTGCTGGGCCCGGGCGACATGCTGTATCTGCCGCCGAACGTGCCGCATCACGGCGTCGCCGAGGACGCCTGCCTGACCTTCTCGGTCGGCATGCGCGCGCCGAGCGCGGCCGAACTGCTCGGCGATTTCGTCGACACCCTGCTGGCCGAGGCCGACGAGACCGTGCGCTACACCGACGCCGATCTGGCGCCGGCGAAGGACCCGCACGAGATCGACGCCGAGGCGATGCGGCGCGCGATCGCGGGCCTCAATGCGCTGCGCATGAACGACCCTGAGCGTCTGGGCGACTGGTTCGGCCGCTTCATGACCCTCTACCGCAGCGTCGGCGACGCGCTGGAGCCGGACCCGCCGCGTTCGCGGATCGAGATCGAATTCGATCTGCGCCAGGGCGCGGCGCTGGTCCTCCACCCCTGGACCCGCACCGCCTGGCGGCGCCACGGGCGCTCGAAATCCACAGCGCATCTGTACCTCGCCGGCCAGATCCATGCGCTGCCGCTGACCGATGCGCGAACGCTGGCCGCAGCGGAGCGTGTCGATGCCGAGGTGTGGGACGCGCTGTCGGAACCGGCGCGCATGCTGGTGCTGGAGCTGCTGGCGCAGGGCCACTATCGGCTGGAGATCGACGCATTCGACGAGGACGGAGGCGACGATGCGGAGGGATGAATCCGGCTTCCGGGTCGAGACCGTCGATTACGCCACCGGCGTCGACGCGCTGCGCGCGGTGCGCGAGCCGGTGTTCGTGCAGGAACAGCGGGTGCCGCTCGAACTGGAATGGGACGAGCTCGATCCGCTGTGCGTGCACGTGCTCGCGCGCGACGACACCGGTGCGCCGATCGGCACCGGCCGGCTCACGCCGGAGCGCACGATCGGACGCATGGCGGTGCTGCGCGCATGGCGCGGCAAGGGCGTGGGCGAGGCCCTGCTGCGGGCGCTGATCGATGAGGCGACGCGACGGCGCTGGCCCGAGGTCAGCCTGCACGCGCAGGTGTCCGCGATGGGGTTCTACGCCCGGCACGGCTTCGTGCCCTACGACGGGCGCTACATGGAAGCCGGGATCGAGCATCAGAACATGCGCCGGCGGCTGGACGGCCCGACCGCGATCGAGACCCGCGATGCCGCGGTCGCGATCGTCTGCGGCATCGTCGCCGGCGTGCGTCGCGAACTGTCGATCTACAGCCGCGCGCTGGACCCGGGGCTGTTCGACGCCCCCGAGGTGCTGGACGCGCTGCGCCGTCTGGCCACGCGCCGCCAGCGCACCGAGATCCGGATCCTGCTGCACGACGCCGACGCGCCGCAGCGCGCCCACGCCCCGCTGATCCCGCTGGCGCAGCGGCTCAGCAGCGTGTTCGCCTTCCGCGAAGTGAGCGACCCGGCCGACCGCGGCTACGCCTCGGCGTATGTCGTCAACGACGCCGGCGGCTACTACTTCCGCACCCTCGGCAACCGCTTCGACGGCGAGGGCGCGCTCGATGCCGGCGGCCGCGCGCGCCAGCTCGCGGACAACTTCCAGCCGGTCTGGGAACGCGCGAGGGTCGTGGGCGAATACCGCATTCTGGGCGTCTGAACATGCTGCGTCTGTTCACGCTGCTGTGCCTCTACACGGTGGCGTTCGCGCTGCTCGGCATCGGCCTGTGGCTGGGCGCCAGCGCCCTGGCCGACGGCGCCATGCCGCATCTGTGGCTCTGGGTCGCGCTGCTGCTGGGCGGCGTCTTCCTGTTCCAGGCCCTGCGGCTGACGCGACATTTCGGCGATCCGCGGGCCTGGCGCCGACGCCGGCACACGCCGCGCAGTCTGGTCGTGGCCGTCGCGGGATACGGTTGCATCGCGCTCGCGGCCGCGATCGGCGGCAGTACCGCGTTCGGCCACGTCGTCATCGTGCTCGGCGGGGTGCTGCTGATCGTCTCGGAACTGCTGAAGGGCTTTCGGGACTGAGGGGCTCCGTAATCGAAACGCGACTGCCGTCCGCTCAGCGCCGGGTGAGCGACGAAGCCTTGATCGAGATGCGGAACGTGTGGCCGCCACGGGCATCGCCCTCGATCGACCGCAGCTCCGGCCGGCTGCCGGCGGCATCCAGCGCGCGCAGGCCCTGGGACACGCAGCGGTGCTGCCCGGACTGCCCCGACAGCAGGATCAGATCCCCGGCGTAGCGCACATCGACGATCCGGCAGTCCGCGGGAAACAGCGGCCCGATGCGGCGCTGGATCGCGAAGGGATCGGCCGTGCCCGCCGGAGGCGTCCGCGAGGCCGCAGACTGCGCGGGCACCGCCGCGGACGTCGGCCGCGGCTCCGCCACCGACAGGACCGCCATCGCCGGTGCCCGGCCGTCGGACGGGCCGGCGCCCGCGCTGCCGCCGACCGCTGTCACCCTCTCTCCGGTCTCGCGCAGCACCAGAAGCGAGTCGGTGAGCACGAACGCGACGCTGCGCACGTGGAACCGTCCCGAGGTGACGATCCGCTGCACCTCCTGCGGTGCCTGGGCGACACCCGGACCGCCTGCCGCCTCGACCCGGTCGAGCAGGCCATCGACCTCGGCGGTGGGCGCGGTGTAGCGGATGCGCACCTTGCCGTCGGCGACCGCGACCGCGTCGACGACCGTGCCCGCGGGCGCCATCGCTTCGAGCCGCGCGCGGATCGCGTCGGCCGACAGGAATCGCTTCGCGTCGTCGCGCCGCTGCGTTTCGGCGAGACGGCGCTGCTCGGCCTCGATCTCGTCGATCGGACGCTCGAACGTGTATCGGGTCGCGACATCCTCCGCCCGCCATGGGCGTTGCGCATCGTCGCGCGGCCAGCGCAGGGTGCCGGTGTAGGTCCCGGTCGGGATCTTCAGGTCCTTGCAGCCGTCTCCGCACCAGATCGGGATATCGTAGGTCGACAACTCGCGGGCTTCGCCGAGGACCGAGCGGTCTTCGCCCAGGGTCAGGCGCACGGGATGTCCGGTGTACTTCCTCGGCAGCTCCAGCCAACCGTCCCGGCAGGCGACGCCGCCGGTGCCGGAGCGCAGCTCGTGCACGATCTCGGTCGGCGGACCCAGCGCGCGGACCTGCGCCACGTACTGCCCGGCACCGTTGCGGGCGAGATAGGCGCTGCGGCCGGGGTCCTGCAGTAGGTGGTACCACTCGCGGTAGCGGGGCTTTTCGAACTCGCGGATCAGCGCCAGATGCTGCATCACCCGGGCGTCCTGGATCTGGAAGCGGAATTCGAAGACGCCGGGGGCGGTGCGGCGGATGGAGACCGCCCGGATCTGCGCCGCCGGCACCCGGTTGCCCCATTCGATCGGGAATTCCTCCAGCATCGACCCTTCGTACGACACGCCCTTCTCGCCCGGCGGCGCGAAGGTGTAGGTGCCGGTCAGGTCCGGGCAACCGTAGATGTCCACCGCCAGTTCCGCCTTGCCGGCGCGCTCGATGCCGTCCACCGAACCGCCGCAGCCGGCCGCCGCCAGCACTGCGGCCAGGGCCAGCGCCCCGGCCGTTTTCCGCCCCCGTCCCCGCATCGGCTGCCCCTCCGGATCGATCCGCGGACCATAGCGAGAGGCGCGACGCGGCGCAAAAGCCGGGACCTCGGGTCGCGCTCCGCTCGACCGTCGGGCGATGGCGCCGCGACCGCCCGCGGCGTCGACCGCGGCTGCCACCATGGTCGTACCGACAGCGTCCGCGGTCTGCCCGATGATGCGCTGCGGCGGAGCCTCCGGCTATAATTCCGGTCCTTTCGTCCGCGACCTGCTCCGCCCGGGCTTTTCCCGGCGGATCAATCGCTTGCCCCTCCCCGCGCCCCCAATCTTCCGAGTGCGCCCCCCTCTTCTCGAATGTGATCCTCCGAAGTGGACAGTCTCCTGAAGCAGTTCGCGCAATCCTCGCAACTCGGCGCCAACGCCGCCTACATCGAGGACCTCTACGAGCAGTACCTGGTCGCCCCCGACAGCGTCGACCCCAAGTGGAAGGCCTATTTCGACGGAATCAAGGGCCGCGACAGCCATGACGTGCCGCACTCGGCGGTGATCGAGGCCATCGCCGAAGCCGGCCGCCAGGCGGCCCGCGGCGTGGTCGCGGTGACCGCGAACGGCGCCGGCGACGAACGCGAACGTTCGGTGGGCCGGCTCATCACCGCCTATCGCTCGCGCGGCCACCTCGGCGCCGATCTCGACCCGCTGGGGATGCTGGAGAAACCGCCGGCGCCGGATCTGGACCTGCCCTTCCACCGCCTCGGCGACGCCGATCTCGACCACGAGTTCAGCACCGGCGGCGTCGCCGGCAAGCCGCGCATGAAACTGCGCGAGCTGCTCGGCCTGCTGAGGGCCACCTACACCGGCAGCATCGGCGCCGAGTTCATGCACATCACCGACGCCGATCAGCGCCGCTGGATGTACGAACGCCTCGAAAGCGCGGGCGGCGACTATGCCCGCAGCGCCGAGGACAAGCGCCGGATCCTCGAACGCCTCACTGCCGCCGAGGGTCTGGAGCGCTACCTGCACACCAAGTACGTCGGCCAGAAGCGCTTCTCGCTCGAAGGCGGCGACGCGCTGATCCCGATGCTCGACGTGATGATCCGCCGCGCCGGCGCCGACGGCGTGAAGGACGTGGTCCTGGGCATGGCCCACCGCGGCCGCCTCAACGTGCTGGTCAACACCCTCGGCAAACCGCCGCGCAAGCTGTTCGACGAGTTCGAGGGCAAGTTCGAACACGACGATCGCGCCCACGCCGGCGACGTGAAATACCACATGGGCTTCAGCGCCGACGTGCAGACCCCGGGCGGCCCCGTGCACCTCGCGCTGGCGTTCAATCCCTCGCATCTGGAAATCGTCGACCCGGTGGTCGCCGGCAGCGTGCGTTCGCGCCAGCATCGCCGCGGCGACAAGGCCCGCCGCCAGGTCATGCCGATCCTGATGCACGGCGACGCCGCGTTCGCCGGCCAGGGCGTGGTGATGGAGCTGTTCCAGATGTCGCAGGCCCGCGGTTTCGCGGTCGGCGGCACCGTGCACATCGTGATCAACAATCAGGTCGGCTTCACCACCAGCGAACGCCAGGACGCGCGCTCCACGCTGTACTGCACCGATGTCGCCAAGATGGTCGGCGCGCCGGTGCTGCACGTGAACGGCGACGATCCCGAAGCCGTCGCCTTCTGTGCCGAGCTGGCCTTCGATTTCCGCCAGCAGTTCGGCA
>JBIJBH010000222.1:0-6408 GCA_044345315.1 Lysobacteraceae bacterium | reverse complement strand
GCGCCGCGATCTGCACGCGGCGCTGGAGGCGGCCGGGATCCCGGCGCAGTTGATCGGCGGCGCCGATGTCGCCGCCGAACTCGACGCCAAGCGCGCGATCGCCCAGGGCAGCCGGGTCGCGGCCGAGCTCTGACCCCGGCCGACAGCCCCCGCAAGCCGGGGGCAGCGCCGCGAAACCCGCGCATTTCGTGAACCTGTTGGCGATCGCTTCTGCTGCGCCGCAACATGGCTGGCACGTCTCATGCCGCCATGATCCCCCTGCGGCGACAGGGGCTTACGACGCCTTTTGAACAAAAACTCCAGACTAATCAGTCATTTCCGAATGCGCATTCAGGCGCGGTTACGTTTTGGAGGCTACCCTACGCCCGCTTTCCCGCCACCGGATGCGGGACCAGCGCGCGATCGCCTGGCGACGAACCGCACCCGAGAGGTGCTTCGCCGAGGCGATCCACGTATGGGCTACAAGCGGCCATCAGAGCTGCAGCCCTCCCCAGTACGCCAACTCGACCCGTCGATCGCAGCGCCAGGCCCCCGCCGTACGGCGTCGCGATCTCCGGCCCGAAGCAACGGAGCAAGGAGTTCTCATGAAGCTCGCATGGATCCTCTGGATCGCGTCGGTATTGCCGCCCCAGGCTGCCGACTCCCTGTGTCTCAGTACCACCGTCTATCTCGAAGCACGCAACCAGCCGGTGATCGGCCAGAAGGCCGTCGCCGAAGTCGCGCTGCGCCGCGAGGACAGCGGGCTGTGGGGCGACTCGATGTGCGAAGTCGTCACCGCCCGCAAGCAGTTCGCGCCGACCCTGGTCTCGCCCCGCACCCGACTCGGCAATGCCGAAGCCTGGTCGCAGGCGGTGACCATCGCCCTGGAATCGGAGCGCAACTGGGCGCTGCCGGTCGATCAACGCAAGGAGATCGTGCCCGGCGCGAGTCATTTCGCCGCGCTTTCGATCGCGCAGCCGAGCTGGCGCAACGCCTATCGGGTCGCGACCATCGGCGACCACACCTTCCTCAAGGTGCAGTCGCTGAAGCCGCAGACGCCGCGTCCCGATCGGCGCTGACAGCGCGAATCAGCGCGATTGATCCACCCGCAGGGGCCGCAGCGATGCGGCCCCTGCGCTTTGCGGGCGACGACACTGCGTTCCAGCAAGCGCGATTGAGCGCCGCACGGCGCGACACCATGATCGCGACTCCTTATTCCGGAGTTGCGCATGAAGCTCTACTACTCCCCCGGCGCCTGTTCGCTCGCCGACCATATCGTGCTCGAATGGATCGGTCGGCCGTACGAGGCGATCAAGATCACGCGCGAAGACCGCAGGACACCCGAATTCCTCGCGATCAATCCCGCCGGTGCGGTACCCGCGCTCGAACACGACGGCTGGGTGCTGACCCAGAACGCGGCGATCCTCAACTATCTCGCCGATCTGCATCCCGAAGCCGGCCTCGGCGGCGACGGCACCGCGCGCGGTCGCGCCGAAGTCAACAAGTGGCTGGCTTTCGCCAATTCCGACGTGCATCCGGCATTCCATCCGATCTTCGGCAGCACCGCTTATCTCGAAGATCCGGCGATCGTCGATCGCACCAAGGACGCAGCGCGCGCCAGGCTCCGCACTCTGTTCGAACGCGCCGACGCGCATCTGGACGGACGCGACTGGCTGGCCGGCGGTCGTTCGATCGCCGATCCGTATCTCTACGTCACCTGGCGCTGGGCGCGGGCCACCGGCGTGGAGATCGCCGGTCTGGATCGCCTCGCCGCATTCGCGGCGCGTATCGAAGCCGACCCGGCGGTGCAGAAGGTGCTGAAGGACGAAGGTTTGGCCTGACCGCTCTCCCCTCCCCCGGTCCGGCACGGAGCCGCCTTCGGGCGGCTCTTTTTTTTCGATCGCGCGGCGCGCGTCGGATCTTCGCGATCCGCTCCGCAGTCGCGCTCAATCGCCGCGCAGTTCGCGCAGCATGTTGCAGAACAGCGCGCCCTGTTCGATCGCATCGTCGAGGGCCACGTGGGTGTGCGGCATCGGGTCGAACCAGCGCTTGGGCATGTTGCGTTTGGTCGCGTCGCGATAACCGGTCTTGAGCATCGCCATCGCGAGCGTCTTGATGTCGAGCGCGGAATGGCTGAATGGGCTCTCGCCGGCGAAGCGGATCAGATACCAGTAGACGAACAGGAAATCGAAACCGGCCGGATAGGCCACGAACACCGGCTTGCCGGGCAACGATTTCAGCCAGTCGCGATAGCGCGGGATCGCCGTTTCCGGCGCTTCCGCATCGCGCCGGCACGCGGCCCAGGCTTCGGGCTGGGTGGCCCACCAGTCGGCTGTGCGCGGGTCGGGCGCGGCGCCGTCGAGGGTGTGCAGGTTCGCCGAGAAGGTGGCGATCAGTCGCTTGTCGGCGGTGTAGGCCGCGGAACCGAGGCTCAGCATCGAATGCGGCCCCGGAATCGGACCGTCGGTTTCGACGTCCGTGCTCACGTAGATTTCGCTCATGGCCGCGCAGTGTGCCACGGCGCGCGGGACGACGCTCAGCGCTCGCGCCAATCGCGGGTCATTTCGAGATAGGTGAACGATGCCGACCAGGTGATGAGCACGAAGCCGGTGAGCGCCATCGTCCCGGCGAGGAAGCGGATCGGCCCGACCGGCGCCAGATCGCCGAAACCGACGGTGGTGTACGTCACCGCGGCCATATAGACCGCATCGAGGATGCCGAGCCCGTGTGCGCCGGCGACGCTGCCGGTGTTCTCGAACTGCAGCAGACCCCAGACCGCGGCGCCGAAGATCCAGATCTCGGCGACGTGCAGCGCGAGCACGCCGAAGATGCCGTACAGCACCTTGCGCCGGCGGTGGCTCTCGTGACGGCGAGCGAGCCACCGCGACAGCAGGTTGAGCCCCTCGTAATGCACCAGCACCGCGACGCCCACCGCGAGCGCGGTGGCGACCACGACCAGGACATTGGCGTCCCAGTGCTGGTACATCTCGCGCGACCCCGGCTCAGCGCTCGGAGATCGGCACGTAGGCGCGATCTTCCGGTCCGGTGTAGTTCGCGCTCGGGCGGATGATCTTTCCGTCCTCGCGCTGCTCGATCACGTGCGCGCTCCAGCCGGTGGTGCGCGAGATCACGAACAGCGGCGTGAACATCGGCGTCGGGATGCCCATCATGTGATAGGCCGAGGCGCTGTACCAGTCGAGGTTCGGGAACATCTTCTTGGTGTCCATCATCAGCGTCTCGATCCGCTCGGACACGTCGAACAGGGTCTGGTTGGCGCCGGCCTCGCACAGGGTCTTCGAGATCGCCTTGATGATCGGGTTGCGCGGATCGCCGATGGTATAGACCGGATGACCGAAGCCGATGATGATCTCCCGGCGCTCCATCCGTGCGCGGATGTCGGCCTCGGCCTCGTCGGCGGTCGCGTAGCGGCTGATGATATCCATCGCGACCTCGTTCGCGCCGCCATGTTTCGGGCCGCGCAGCGCGCCGATCGCGCCGGTGATGCACGAATGCAGGTCAGAACCGGTGCCGGCGATCACCCGCGCGGTGAAGGTCGAGGCGTTGAATTCGTGCTCGGCGTAGAGGATCAGCGACTTGTCCAGCGAGGTCGCGTGCAGTTCGCTCGGCGGTTCGCCGTGCAACAGATGCAGGAAATGCGCCGCCACGCTGTCGTCGTCGGTCTCGCAGTCGATGCGGCGGCCGTTGCGGGTGAAATGCCACCAGTACAGCAGCATGGAGCCGAAGCTGGCGATCAAGCGGTCGGCGATGTCACGCGCCTCGTTCGCCGGATGACCGTCGCGCTCGGGCAGCACCGTGCCCAGCACCGAACAGCCGGTGCGCATCACGTCCATCGGATGCGCGTTCGCAGGCACCAGTTCCAGCGCTTCCTGGACGATCGCCGGCAGCCCGCGCAGACGCTTGAGCTTGGCCTTGTAGGCCTTCAGCTGCGACGCGGTCGGCAGCGTGCCGTGCAGCAGCAGGTGCGCGACTTCCTCGAAGGTCGACTGGGTCGCCAGATCGTGGATGTCGTAGCCGCGGTAATGCAGATCGTTGCCGCTGCGGCCGACCGTGCACAGCGCGGTATTGCCCGCCGCGGTGCCGCTGAGGGCGACGGATTTCTTGGCCTTGGGAAGCACTTGTTGCGGATCGCTCATGGTCCTGGTCCTTTCACTTTTTCTGCGCGAACAGAGTGTCGAGTTTCTGTTCGAAGGCGTGGTAGCCGATGCGGTCGTAGAGCTCCTCGCGGGTCTGCATCGTATCGACCACGGCCTTCTGGTGGCCGTCGCGGCGGATGCTTTCGTAGACGTTCTCCGCGGCCTTGTTCATGGCCCGGAACGCCGACAGCGGGAACAACTGGATCGCGACCCCGGCCGAAGCCAGTTCGTCGCGGGTGAACAGCGGGGTCTTGCCGAATTCGGTGATGTTGGCGAGCACCGGCACCTTGACCGCGTCGACGAAGCGGCGATAGGTGGCGAGATCGTAGGCGGCCTCGGCGAAGATGCCGTCGGCGCCGGCCTCGACGCAGGCGATCGCGCGTTCGATCGCGGCGTCGACGCCGTCGACCGCGATCGCGTCGGTGCGCGCGATCAGGAAGAAGTCGGGATCGATCTTCGCATCGGCCGCGGCCTTGACCCGATCGACCATCTCGCCGGCGGTGACGATCTCCTTGCCCGGGCGATGCCCGCAGCGCTTGGCGCCGACCTGATCCTCGATATGGCAGGCCGCGGCGCCGGCCTTGATCAGCGACTTGATCGTGCGCTCGATGTTGAAGGCGCTGGGGCCGAAACCGGTATCGATGTCGACCAGCAGCGGCAGGTCGCAGACGTCGGTGATGCGGCGGACGTCGATCAGCACGTCTTCGAGTGTGTTGATGCCGAGGTCCGGCAGGCCGAGCGAACCGGCGGCGACGCCGCCGCCCGACAGATAGATCGCGCGATAGCCCGCGCGTTTCGCGAGCAGGGCGTGATTGGCGTTGATCGCGCCGATCACCTGCAGCGGGGATTCCTCGGCGAGGGCGGCGCGGAAGCGAGCGCCGGGCGATGCGATGGTCATGCGGAGACTCCTGATGCGTCCGCGGCCGGGCGATGCGCCGGGCCGACCGGCGGCGGCGTCGGGCGCGGCCTTCCGGGGCCGCAAATCTGTCACCATCCGCAGGGTTGATCAATCTTGATCCACTCAATCAATCTGTCGCCATGTCGCCCGACCTCCTGAGCGCCCGCGAGACCTGCCGCCTGCTCGGCATCAGCCGGGCCACGCTGTACGCCTACGTCAGCCGCGGCCTGCTCGATTCGCGCCCGGGCCCCGACCACCGCAGCCGCCTCTACCCGCGGGCCGACGTGGAGCGCCTGGCGCAGCGCAAGCGCGCCGGACGCGGCGCCGCGGCCGGGGCAGCGCGCAGCCTCGACCGCGGCCTGCCGGTGCTGGAGACGCGCATCTCGCTGATCCGCCCCGACGGGCCGTACTACCGCGGACGCTCGGCGGTGGAGATGGTGCGCAGCGGCGCCAGTCTCGAGGACGCCGCGCGGCTGCTCTGGGACTGCGGCGACCAGGATCCGTTCGCCGAGCCTCTGCCTGATGTCTGGCCCGCGCATGTCGCCGGGCTCGCCGCGAACGCCGCGCTGCCGCCGCTGGAACGCGCGCTGGCGGCGATCCCGCTGCTCGCGCTCGACGTGCGTCACTCCTTCAGCTCGGCCCCGCGCGTGCGCCACGAGATCGCCGCCGCCCTGCTCCGCCAGAACGCCGCGCTGCTGGTCGCGCGCGCGCCCTCGTCGGCGCCGGTGCATCGCCTGCTCGCCGAGGTGTGGAAGCCCGGCGACGATGGCTTCGCCGACCAGGTCCGCGCCGCGCTGGTGCTGTGCGCGGATCACGAACTCAACGTCTCCGCCTTCGCCGCGCGCGTCGTCGCCTCCACCGGCGCGCATCTGCACGCGACCGTGTGCGCCGGGCTGTCCGCACTCTCCGGCCCGCGCCACGGCGGCGCCACCGCCCGCGCGTATGCACTGATCTCCGACGCCCGCGACGCCGGCTCGCCGCGCGACTTCATCGCCGAACGCCTGCAGCGCGGCGACGACCTCCCCGGCTTCGGCCACGCGCTCTACCCGCACGGCGACCCGCGCGCCGCCGAACTCCTCGCCCGCCTGCGCGCACGCCACGCGGGCGAACCTGTGATGCAAGAACTCGACGCCATCGTCCACGCCGCCGAAGACACCAGCGGCCAACGCCCCAACATCGACCTGATGCTCGCCGCGATCTGCCATGTCCATGCCCTGCCCGCGACGCCCGCATTGGTGATGTTCGCCGCCGGACGACTCGCGGGATGGCTCGCGCATGCGCTGGAGCAGCAGGCGATGGGGAAACTGATTCGACCCAGGGCGCGGTATGCGGGGGTGGAGCCTGGCGCGGGTGGTTGATCGGGATTCGGAGTGGACG
>JBIJBH010000221.1:0-6418 GCA_044345315.1 Lysobacteraceae bacterium | reverse complement strand
TTTCCTGAATCCGGCCGGGCAGGGCGGCGAGATCGGGCCGCCCAGCCGGCAGCAGTTCTGGGTCCTGGTGAAGCGCCACGCCGCGGCCGCCGGGATCGACCCGCAGCGGATCAGCCCGCACGGCCTGCGCCACAGTTTCGCGACCCACCTGCTCAACCACGGCGCCGACCTGCGCGCGCTGCAGATGCTGCTGGGCCACGCCAGCCTCTCGACCACCCAGATCTACACCCTCGTGGCGCGCGAACAGCTCAAGCGTCTGCACGCCCAACATCACCCGCGGGGCTGAGCGTGTCCGACGCGGGCCGCGGCCTGCGTCTCCCTGCTGCGACGGCGGAAGACTTCGCCCGCGGGCCGCTCCGCCCGACCCGTGCGACAATCCGGCCGGATCGCCGAACTCCGGACCTCCGCCGCTGGTCGAAGCGACTGCCCGCCCCTCTCCGCCCTTCGATGGAATCGACCCCATGAGATACCCGCTGTTCGCGTTGCTCTGCGCCCTGAGCCTCTCCGCCTGCGCCCAGTCCACACCCCCCGGAGAGGCCGCCAAGGCGCCCGCGGACGGCAAGGCCGCCACACCCGCCGCCGCCGGCAAGGCGGTCGATCCGGGCAAGGAAGCGACGATCCGCGCCGCGCTGAAGAAGCTCAACGCGCAGCTGGTCCCCGACCGGATCGGCCCCTCGCCGATCGCGGGCTATCAGGAAGTCATCGTCGGCGGTCGCGTGCTCTACATCAGCGACGACGGCCGCTATCTGCTGCAGGGCGTGCTCTACGACATCGACAACAAGAAGGACCTGAGCCAGTCCGGCGGCCTGCGCGAACTGCGCCGCGAGGCGTTGACCAAGATTCCGGTGAGCGATCGCATCGTGTTCGCGCCGGTCGGGCCGCGCAAGCACACGGTCGCGGTGTTCACCGATGTCGAATGCGGCTACTGCCAGAAAATGCATCAGGAGGTCGCCGAGTACAACAAGCGCGGCATCGCCTTCGAATACCTCGCTTTCCCGCGCCGCGGCGCCGGAACCCCCGACTGGTTCACCATGGAGTCGGTGTGGTGCTCGACCGATCGCCGCAAGGCCCTGACCGACGCCAAGAACGGTCAGCAGATCCCGCCCAAGCGCTGCGACAACCCGGTCGCTGCCCAGCACGAGATCGGACAGAACATCGGTCTGGAAGGCACCCCGATGATCATCACCGCCGACGGTGTGGCACTGCCCGGCTACATGCCGCCGGACGCGATGCTGGAGACGCTGGACAAGCTGGCCGCCGAGGCCAAGACCACCGCGGGGACCGCCGGCAGCCCCTGAGCCGCGCAGTCGCCGATCGCACACGACCCCCGGCTCGCCCGGGGGTTTGTTTTTGTGCGGCCACGGCGGCCGCGATTCAGGGCGACAGGGCGGCGTCGAGCCGGCCGATCGCTTCCAGCGACGCGATCCTGCGCTGCTCGTCGGCGTCGAACAGCTGTCCGCGCAGGGCGGCGACGGCGCGCGCCCGGGCGTCCGCATCGAGGCGGGCGTCGGCATCGATCCGCGCCCGCGCCGCAGCGTAGCGGCGCACCCGCGCTTCCCAGTCCGCGCGTTCGGCGTCGAGCGCCGCCAGCCGCTGCGCGGCGTCATCGCCCCACTGCGCACGGCGCGCGGCGTCGCGTTCGGCGGGCGTGCGCGCGCTGCGCTCGATCATTTCGGCCAGCGCCGGCAGCTCGGCCGAGGCGCGTGCGGTGTAGCCGGCCTCGCGATCCAGCTCGGCCAGCGCCTCGCGCTTGCGCGCCGCGTCCAGCGTCGGATCGGCGGCGATCGCCATCCGGCGCACGGTCAGCTCCGCCAGCGCTTCTTCCTCGGCGAAGAACCCGGTCGCCATCGCCTCGCCCAGCCGCTCGCGGCGCAGCTGGCGAAGGGCGTCCAGCCGCCGCGCGGGATCGCTTTCGGCCGCGACCGCCGAGCGCGGCAGCGCGTTGAGGTAATCGGTGTAGCGGTCGAAATGGGCGAGCACGATCTCGACCCGCGCTGGGTCGAGACGGGCGGCGAGCGTCTGCCGCAGCCGTTCGCGGATCCCGCGCAGGTCGAGTTCGCCGATCAGGCTCAGGTGATAGTCGAACAGCCGGCGCAGTTCGGCGTCGAGCACCAGCGCGCCGCTCGCGTCGAAACGCACGTCGCCGTCGACCGCGGTCCCGCGCAGCGAACCGGTCGCCAGCGGATCGGCGGCCGCCGCCGCGGCTTGCGGCGATCCCGCGGTCGCGGCGGCGCCGGTTTCGGTGGTCGTGTCGGTGACGTTGCGCCCGCCCGGGGCCGGCGCCGGAACGCCGGTCCACCACCACAGTCCTGCCGCCAGCGCCGCCGCGAGCGCGGCGGCGCCGACCAGCGTGCGCTTCACAGGCCGAGCGACTGCAGGCGGTTGGCGTGGGCGCGGTAGACGCTGCGCGGATTCGACGCGAACAGCCCGCGCAGGCCGAGGAACTGGTTGACCTCGTCCAGATGGTTCCAGCCGTAGTCGTCGCGCAGCACCGTGCCCCACCGCGACGAGCAGCGCCCGACCAGGCCGTCGTTCTGCTCGAAGCCGAAGAACAGGGCGCCGGCGCCGAGGGCCGGGTCGGAGATGTCGAGCACGTTGGTCAACACCGAGGTGCCGCTCATCGAGTAGTAACGCACGCCGTTGACCTGCGCCGCGCCGCTGCCGCAGGACGTGGTCGGCATGCCCTGCGGATGGCGGGCGTTGAACGCGCGCGCGCCGGCGCTGTTGAGCGAGCCCAGCGCGGCCAGCGAGTTCTGCGGATCGAGATTGCCCGAGATCGCGCCGAGGAAGGTCGCGAAGGCGTTGACGAAGCCGCCGACCAGCGGGCGCAGCGGCGAGCCCGAGGGCAGCAGGCCGCTGACGCCGTCGGCCACCGGCGAGCCCAGGTTCGGGGCGCCGATCAGGGTCGCGGAGGCGACCAGATCCGGCCGCACCGAGGCGACATAGCGGATGGTCGGGCCGCCGTGGCTGTGGCCCATCAGATTGAACTTGCGCTTGCCGGTGATCGCGCGCAGGCGATCGAGGTCGCGGATCAACTGTTCGCCGCGCACTTCGCTGGAATTGGCCGCCGACACGCTGGCGGTGTAGACCGTGGCGCCGCCGGCCTTCAGCTCGTCGCCGATGCCGTACCAGTAGTCGTAGACGCCGAGGATCGAATCGAAACCGAACAGACCGTGGACCAGCACGATCGGGTACTGGGTGCGGGTGTAGGTCGACTGCGCCTGGGCGGGCAGGGCGAAACACACGAGCGACAGCAGAACGAAGGCAAAAGCGGTGAATCCACGGCGCATGACTCTCTCCTTGGCGAATGGGCGTGGCGGTGCCGATGTCGGCGATCGTGCGGCTGCCGTCCGACGCGCGCCCGGTGGCGTGCGCGCCCCTGTCCTTCGGTACGGTGCCGTACGGAGGCGGACCATAGCAAAGCCGCCGGGGTCGGGCATGCTGCACCGCAGCAGAGCTCGCGGCGCGGCGCCCGGGTCGGCGTCGGCCCGGCCCCGATCCGGGACCCCCATCCGGTACGGGCGCTCCGGTACAATCGCCGGCCCGCGCCCAACCAGCACCGGACATGATCGTCCTCGAGGGCCAACCGGCCCTATCGCCGTTCCGTCGCGACCGTCTCGAATCCCGTCTCCAGGCCTTCGCTCCCGCACTGCGCGTCGTTGGCGCCCGGTTCGTCTACTGGGTCGAAGCCGAGCCCGGCGCCCGCCCGGACGCGGCCGTCCTCCAGCGCATTCTCGAAGCCGGCGCCCCCGGCGAACGCGCTCCGCGCGCGTCGGGCGCGGTCTCGCGCTGGGTCGCGCCGCGGCTGGGCACGATCTCGCCCTGGGCCAGCAAGGCCACCGAACTGCTGCGCGGCGCAGGACAGCCGGTCAAGCGCGTCGAACGCGGCACCCGCATCGATCTCGAAGGCTTCCCGGCCGATCCCGCCGCGCAGGCCGCGGTCGCGCGCGCCCTGCACGACCCGATGACCCAGTCGCTGCTGGCCGACGAGGCCGACGGCGCCGTGCTGTTCGTCGCTCCGGCGCGCGGCGCGCTGGAAGTCGTCCCGCTGGCGGAGCTCGAACGCGCCAACGCGCGGCTCGGCCTCGCCCTGGCGCAGGACGAGATCGACTACCTGCGCGTGCGCTACGCCGAGCTGGGCCGCGACCCGCACGACATCGAGCTGATGATGTTCGCGCAGGCCAATTCCGAGCACTGCCGGCACAAGATCTTCAACGCGAGCTGGACCGTCGACGGCCGCAGCGAAACGCTGAACGGCGGCCCGGTGTCGCTGTTCCGGATGATCAAGCACACCCACGCGCAGACGCCGGAGCACACGCTGTCGGCGTACAGCGACAACGCCGCAGTGGTGGAGGGATATCCGGCGCGGCAAGCCGAAGGCCGGGCTGTGCGGTTTCAGCGTCTCGCATCTGCGCATTCCGACCCTGGCCCGTCCCTGGGAAGATTCCAATGAAAGCGGGCCGCGTCCGCTCAATCCGCGGATGGCGCCGGCGCTGGAGATCATGCTCGACGGCCCGATCGGCGCCGCGGCGTTCAACAACGAATTCGGCCGGCCGAATCTCGTCGGCTATTTCCGCAGTTTCGAGCTGCGCGACGGCGACGGCCTGGTCCGCGCCTACGACAAGCCGATCATGCTCGCCGGCGGCCTCGGCGCGATCGACCGGCCGATGGTGGCGAAGAAATCCCTGTCGCCCGGCGATGCGGTGATCGTGCTCGGCGGCCCGGCGATGCTGATCGGCCTCGGCGGCGGCGCCGCCAGCTCGGTCGCCTCCGGCGAAAGCGCCGAAGACCTCGATTTCGCCAGCGTGCAGCGCGACAACCCGGAAATGGAGCGCCGCTGCCAGGAAGTGATCGACCGCTGCGTGGCGCTGGGCGAACGCAACCCGATCCTGTTCATGCACGACGTCGGCGCCGGCGGTCTCTCCAACGCCATTCCGGAACTGCTGCACGACAGCGGCGTCGGCGGCGTGATCGATCTGGACAAGGTGCCGAGCGACGACCCGTCGCTGTCGCCGATGCAGCTGTGGTGCAACGAATCGCAGGAGCGCTACGTGCTGGGCGTCGCCCAGGACCGCCTCGCCGAATTCGCCGCGCTGTGCGAGCGCGAGCGCTGCCCGTTCGCGGTTGTCGGCACGGCGACGGCGGAGGAGCGGTTGGTGGTCGGCTATTTCAGCGCTTCTGAGGCGAGAGGGGCCGATACGCCCGCGATCGACTTGCCCATGGACGTGCTGTTCGGCAAACCGCCGAAGATGCATCGCGATGCGCGGCGTCCGGCGGCCCAGGTGTGGCCGACGCTGGACGGGCAGGGCATCGATCTGCACGACGCCGGGCTGCGCGTGCTCGCGCATCCGACCGTCGCCGCCAAGCAGTTCCTGATCACGATCGGTGACCGCAGCGTCGGCGGACTGACCGCGCGCGACCAGCTGGTCGGGCCGTGGCAGATGCCGGTGGCCGACTGCGCGATCACCCTGGCCGGTTTCGACACCGTCGCCGGCGAGGCGATGGCGATCGGCGAGCGTACGCCGCTGGCGCTGATCGACGCCGCCGCCGCCGCGCGCATGGCGGTGGGCGAGGCGATCACCAATCTGCTCGCCGCGCCGGTGACCTCGCTAGCGCAGATCAAGCTGTCCGCGAACTGGATGGCCGCCGCCGGTCACCCGGGCGAGGACGCGCGCCTGTTCGACGCGGTCAAGGCCGTGGGCATGGCGCTGTGTCCGGCGCTGGAGCTGAGCATCCCCGTCGGCAAGGATTCGCTGTCGATGCAGGCGCAATGGCAGCAGGACGGCGAGACCCACAAATCGGTGTCGCCGGTGTCGCTGATCGTCAGCGCGTTCGCCGCGGTCGAGGACGCGCGCGCGCAGTTCACGCCGCTGCTGTCGCGCGAGGCCGAGACCGAGCTGTGGCTCATCGGTCTCGGCGCTGGGCGCAAGCGCCTCGGCGGTTCGATCCTCGCCCAGGTCTACGACGGGTTCGGCGGCCGCCACGGCGACGACAGCGTGCCCGATCTCGACGACCCCGAGCGCCTGCGCGGTCTGTTCGAACTGATGCGCGACGCGCGCGAGCGCGGTCTGGTGCGCGCGTACCACGACCGTTCCGACGGCGGTGCGTTCGCCGCGCTGTGCGAGATGGCGTTCTGCTCGCACCTCGGCATCGACATGAATCTCGACGACTGGGGCGACGACGCCCTGCGCACGCTGTTCTGCGAGGAGCTCGGCGCGATCGTGCAGATCGCGGTCGAGGATCGCGCCGAATTCGCCGACCTCGTCGCCCAACACGGCCTGATCGAATGCGCGCAGCGCATCGCCAGGCCGACCACCGCCGGTGCGATCCGGGTCCATCAGGACGGCGAAGTGCTGGTCGAGTGGCGCTGGGACGAATTGTTCGACGCCTGGTGGTCGGTCACCCACGCGATGCAGCG
>JBIJBH010000219.1:0-6421 GCA_044345315.1 Lysobacteraceae bacterium | reverse complement strand
GATGCGCGCCTGCCACGGCGGCGTGCCGGGCACCGGGGCGGGGCTGCCGGCGTACAGTCGCCAGACCAGACGGAGCGCGACCAGGGCGAGGATGGTCAGCCCGATCGACTTGTGCAGGGCGTAGGTACTGATCTTGTCCGGGCCGTTCGGGAGATCGGTCATGGTCAGGCCGAGGTAGGCCATCACAAGGATCAGCGCGCCGATCGTCCAGTGCAGCAGTTGGCTCACGCCGCCCCAGCGGTCGGCGGTATTTTTCAGAGGCATGATGCGGGGCCCTCGGTCATGGTCGGAACGCCGCGGCTGCGGTTTCCGGGGGAGAAGAGGCGGGAGGTGCGGGTTCGGTTGCGTCAGCGGGCTCGGGCTTCGGCTCGACTTCGGGCGCATCGCCGCGATCGCGCACGGCCTCGGCCTCGATCCGCAGCTCGACGCTGTCGCCGATCACGCTTGCCCAGGCGTCGATGCCGAAGTCCTTGCGGCTGAGGGTGCCGGTGGCGGAGAACCCGACCGTGCGCCGGAACGGCGGCAGCGGGTGGCGCTTGTGCGCGTTGAGCTTCACGTCCAGCGCGATCTCGCGCGAGACGCCGCGCAGGGTGAGGGTGCCGTGGACGGTGGCGCGATCCGGCGCCAGCGGTTCGATGCGTGTGGAGACGAAGGTCGCGACCGGGTGATCTTCGGCGTCGAGCAGGTTGCCGGCGAGCGTGGCCCGGTTCCAGGCCGCGTCGCCCAGATCGATCCGGGTCATCGGCACGCTCGCTTCGAGCCGCGCGCTGCGCCAGTCCTCGGGGTCGAATTCCAGCGTGCCGGTGCTGCCGGAGACGGTGCCGATCGCCTTGGAGAACCCGGCATGATCGATCGCGAACATCACCCGGGTGTGCACCGGGTCGAGCCGGTAGCGTTCGGCCTCGCCGGCGGACGCGGTCGCGGCCCACAGCCAGAGCGGCAGAACGACAGCGGCGATGCGGCGGACGACAGGCATGGCGGGCCTCGCGGGGGTTTGCCGGATTCTAGGCCGATGCCGCAGGATAAGGCCTTGCGTGAGCGCAACGAAGCATTGCGGCCGGGGAGCCGCGGTGTCGTCAGGCAAGGGACAGGGACGCATGGACAGGGCGTGCGGGGACAGTGCGGGCGCGTGCGGCGGCTTCCGCCGGAGGATCGGGCATGCGCTCGCGGCGCTGTGCGTCGCCTGTCTGCTGCTGCCGTTGTCGACGATGGCGACGGCGCCGTCGCAGGTCGCGCCGCGGTTCGTGCGTTTCGGGCCCGCGCAGGGGCTGCCGCTGCTGATCCAGGATCTGGCGATCGACCGCCAGGGCCATGTCTGGTTGGCGACCGGCGACGGGCTGGCGCGCTACGACGGCGCAGGCTTCCGTTTCTGGCGGCACGAGCCCGGTCTGGTCGACGGCCTGCCGGAGAACGATGTCACCGTGCTGCACGTCGATGCGGCGGACCGGCTGTGGGCGGCGACCTGGTACGCGTTGACCGTGCTGGATCCCGCGCGCCGCGTACCGCGGAGAGTGGTGTTCGATCCCGCGGTCGCGGCCTGCGCGGTCGAGATCACCGCGATGTCCTCGGACGCGGCGGGCCGGCTGTGGCTCGTCAACCATGCCGGCGAGGTCTGCGCGATCGCCGCCGACGGCAAGGTGAGCCGACTGCCGCGGCCGACCGGCGGCCTGTTCGCGGGTGCGCAGCCGATGTCCCTGCTTGCGCGCGGCGATGGCGATCTGCTGGTCGGCACCGACGCGGGGCTGTGGCGTCTGCGCGCCCGCGCGCCGGCACCGCGGGCGGTGCGCCTGCATGCCGATACGCTCGATCGGAGCGGCGTGTTCGCGTTGACGCCGCATGTCGACGGCGGCGCATGGGTCGGTGCGGACGACGCGCTGCATCTGCTGGATGCGCAGGATGCGCTGCGCGCGCTGCCGTGGCCGCTGCCGCCGCTGCGACGCGCGGTGGTGACGCGCAACATCGCAGGGGAGTACTGGATCGGCGAGTACGCCGGCCTCTATCGCCGCGCTGCGGACGATCCGCAGCCTGCCGACACCGGCTTCGGTTTCATGGATGGCGTGCTGCGGATCGCGACCGATCACGAGGGCAATGTCTGGATCGCGACCTATTCCGAGGGCCTGTATCTGTTGCCCGCCGATCACGCCCGGCTGCGGATCGTTTCGCCGTCGCCGCGATCGGCATCGGCGCAGACGATCGGTGCCGATTTCGCCCTCGACGGCGATGTCTGGCTGCTGGATTCGGAAGGCCTCGGTCGGGTGCGCTGGCGTGACGGCGGTTTCGAGCGCATCGTCGCCACCGCAGCGATGGACCTGGACGAGCCGCGGACACTGCGCGGCTGCGCCGACGGCCGCATCGTCATCGCCGATGCCCGCGGTGTGGTCGCGTTCGATCCGGCGACGCGGCGCGCGCGGCGCCTGTTCGCGGTCGATGGCGACGAGTCTGTGCACCTGCCGGAAACCCTCGACTGCGACCGCGAAGGCCGGATCTGGGTGTCGATCTACGGCGGCGCGCTGGTGCTGCTCGCGCCCGACGGCCGTGTGCTGCGGCGCTTCTCCGCCCTGCAGACCTTGGGTGCCGAAGCCGAGGCCTACATCGATCTGCGCTTCGCGCCCGACGGCGCGCCCTGGTACAGCGACGGCCGCGATCTGCGGCGCTGGGACGGCAGCGGTTTCCGCAGGCTGCCGCTGCCCGAGGGCGGGTATGTCTATGCCCTCGATTTCGCTTCCGCCGAGACCCTGTGGGTGACGCGTTTCGGTGCGCTGGAGCGCTATCGCTTCGACGGCGAGCGACTGCACCTGCTCGAACGCATCGCCGGCGAGGAAGGCCTGCCGGTCGTGGAAACCCGCAGCGTACGCGTCGGCGCCGGCGGTCAGGTCTGGCTCAACAGCGTGCGCGGCCTGATCCAGTACGACCCGAACGCGCGTCGGGTGCGGGTGTATGGCCTGCGCGACGGGCTGCCGCTGCTCGATACGACCGCCGATCAGCTCGCCGACGGCCCGATCGATCGCGGCATGGCCCTCGTCGGCCGCGATCTGGTGCTGTTCGACCCCGGCCGCCCGCTGCCGCCGCCCCGGGTTTCGACGCTCGCGATCGAAACCCTCGAACTGCGCCGCGGCGAGGACAGCGTGGCGTTCTCCGACGAGGGTGTGGTCATGCGCCCGGGCGATCGCGACCTGCGGGTGGTGGCACGGGTGCGTTCCATGACCGATCCGGCCGCGCATCGCTATCGGTTCCGCCTGCTCGGCTACGATCCGGACTGGGTGCTGCAGGGCGAGCGCGGCGAACGCGGCGAGCGGGTGTTCTCGTCGCTGCCGCCGGGCCGCTATGCGCTGCTGATCGAAGGTGCCAATGCCGATGGCCTGTGGTCGCCGACGCGGCGCATCGACTTGACCGTCGAGGCGCCGTGGTGGCAGCGCTGGTGGGCGGTGCTGCTCTACGCCTGCGCCGCATCGGCCCTGATCCTGTGGCTCGCGCATCTGGACCGGGTGCGGCTGAAGCGTCGCCACAACTACCAGTTGATCCGGCAGAAGCGCGAACTCGCCGAGCAGGCGTCCGCTTCCAAGAGCCGCTTCCTGGCCAATCTCGGCCACGAGATCCGGACCCCGATGACCGGCGTGCTGGGCATGAGCGAACTGCTGCTGTCTGCGCCGCTGGACGAGCGCCGGCGCCAGCAGGTCGGCGCGATCCGCCGCGCCGGCGAACATCTGCTGCGGCTGGTCGACGATGCCCTGGATCTGGCCCGGATCGAGGCCGGTCGTCTGACCCTCGACGAAGCGCCGTTCGCGCTGGATGCGGTCGTCGAGGATGTGGCTGCGCTGATGCGCCCGCTGGCGGAGCGCAAGGGCCTGCGTTTCGTCTGCGATATCGCGACCGACGCCCGCGGCGGCTGGCGCGGCGACCCGACGCGGCTGCGCCAGATCCTGCTCAATCTGCTCGGCAACGCGATCAAGTTCACCGCGCGCGGCGAAGTCGCGCTGCGCATCGATCCGCTGTCGCCGCAGGGGCTGCGCTGCACGGTCCGGGACACCGGCCCCGGACTGGATGCCGAGCAGCAGCGCCGGTTGTTCCAGCGCTTCGAGCAGGCCGAAGGCGCGCGCACCGCCAGCCGCTATGGCGGCAGCGGCCTGGGGCTGGCGATCAGCCGCGAACTGGCGGTGGCGATGGGCGGCGGCATCGAACTGATCAGCGCGCCGGGCGAAGGCGCGTGTTTCGTCGTGCGTCTGCCGCTGGCGCGCGCCGCGCTGCCGGCCATGGAGGCGTCATCGCCGCTGCGCGGCGCGGCGTCGGTCGCGCGCGAGATCCTGCTGGTCGAGGACGACGCGATCGTTGCCGATGCGCTCGCCGGCCTGCTGCAGTCGCAGGGCCATCGCGTCGTGCACGCCGCGCACGCGCTCGCGGCGGTCACCGCCCACGCCGCGCGGCGTTTCGATCTGGTCCTGCTGGATCTCGATCTGCCCGGCATGGACGGCCTCGCCCTCGCACGCCTGCTGCGCGCGCAGGGCTTCGATCGCCCATTGATCGCGATCACCGCCCGCGCCGACGCCGACGCCGAGCCGCAGGCGATCGCCGCCGGTTTCGACGTATTCCTGCGCAAGCCGCTGACCGGCGACATGCTGGCGGAGGCGATCGCACGTCGCGTCGGACAGATCGCGGGATGATCGCGAAAGCGAAGAGGTGACGCGTGCTCCGATCGGAAGCGTCGATGGTCATCTCCGCTCTCGATCGTCCATCAATGTGATCGATCGAAACAAGTTGCACGATTCGTCGCGGAATGATCGATTCCGTCGGCGGCGTTTTTCTCGTTTTCGATCTACTTTTCAAGGCTTTTCTCACGCAATGATCGATGCTTTCGATCGTTGCGCGCGCATCGCGGAAATGCTTCCCGCGCGTTTTCCCGGCGGGCGCTGCGCATGCGGCCATCGCGTCTTGCGGAATCATGTGGATTGCGCCGTCTGCGGTCACGGCATGTGACGCACCATACGGTCGCGACGTGCGCCCCGTGCGGGATTCGTTTTGATCGAAACCCGCTTTTCGCCTGAATTTCCGAAGTGCGATCTTCGTCGCCATCGGTGCGATCCAGTGGCTCCAGCATGCCGCGCGAATCGACGGGGTGACGCCGCGTCCCCGATCGATTCGGGAAGCCTTCGAGCATCGCCGTCACGAATGACGGAGTCGATCGAAGCTTCGCCGCCTCGCATGCGCGGGCGCTCGTCCGCAAGCAATGTGCGCCAAGTGCATGCGTCCGCGTCGTTCGCGGCCACGCTACGAACATCAAGGAATCGACACATGAACAGATACGGCAAGATGGGTTGCGCGATCGCGTTGTTCGGCCTCCTCATGACGTCGTCGACCGGCATCGGCGCGGCGGTGCTGCCTGCGATGGAGTGCAACGAAAGCACCTACGGCGCTTTCCAGCTCACTTCGGAAGTCGCGCCGGAAGGGACATATGTCTACTTCTACGGCTGCACCGAATACGGCTGGATCCTGTACGGCACGTCGTTCTGCGACAACGACGGCAACTGCTCCAGCGACTGAGCGGTTCTCGTCCGCATGCCGAAGCGATCTCGCGAACTCCGCCCCGGGCATCGCCCGGGGCGGAGACACGGCCGGCGGGCGAGAGGCGTCGGTCGCGCAGGGCGGGTCTCGCGCCGCCACGGCGAATCGCGTCGGATCGTGTCGAACCCGCTCGCCGCCGATCCATCCGCCGTACAACTTCCCGTGTCTGCATGGGGTGCGGCTGGCCGCACCGGTCTTCGCAGCGTTCCGAAAGAAAGGTGCGCGGCGAACCGCAGCTTATGCGGGAGGCGGATCGAGGCCGATGTTTGTCGCAGCCTGCGCATCGGGCACATAGACGCGCTCGCGCGGCAGCCTCAGCAGGTCTTGGTCGCCGTGGGCATGCGCATGCTCTTCGCGCACGAATGGCGTGATGTCCTCGATGCCGAGCAGGTCTTCCTCGCCGTAGCGGCGCAGCATGCGCCCGCGCAGCCCGAGCTGAATCGCGCGACGCTCCAGCGGATGACCTTTCGGGCCGTGGTCGGGATCCCATTGCAGGCGCACGTCGGAGTGCGCGACGGCGCGCTGCCAGTCTTCGTTCGTGGCGAAGCGCACGGGATCGAACGAAGAAGGGACGGCGGCGCGCAGGATTTCGTCGAAGAAGTCGCGGCGCAGGCGCACGGCGAGGATGCGTTCCTGGCCTTCCTTCGTCGCCCAGCCGGCGCGATACATCATCCAGAGGAAGTTCGGCTTGATCCAGCTCATCCGGTTGTAGCTGAACTCGCCGCCGAAGCGCTGGTGCTTGACCGTGAAATCGGCGATGGCCGGGCGGTAGGCCTGGTAGACGACGATGCTGGTGTCGTTGAAGTGAGCGAGGATGTGGCGGCCGGTGCTGGGCCAGTGACGCTGTTGGTCTACGTGTTTTTCT
>JBIJBH010000250.1:0-5848 GCA_044345315.1 Lysobacteraceae bacterium | reverse complement strand
GATCCGCTGCCCCCTCTCCGGAGAGCCGACAGCGGATCTGCGATCCGCTCTACAAAAAACGCAAAGCACCATTTCGTTCATCATGCGATGCGAACGGGGAGATCGCGATGCCGGGCCCGAGGCCCGACCTACGGCGCGTCCGGCTGGTGTTCCGGCTTCGCCGCCTCGAACGCCGGCAGCGCGAGACACGCGGCTTCGATCCGGCGGATGGTCGGGTACGGATCGAGATCCACGCCGAAGCGGCGTGCATTGTAGATCTGCGGAATCAGACAGCAGTCGGCAATGCTCGGGCTCTCGCCTTCGCAGAACTCGCCGCGCGAGAGGTCCTCGACCAGCATCGCCTCGAACGCGCGGAACCCCTCGACGATCCAGTGCTTCACCCACGCATCGCGCTCGCTCTGCGGGGCGTTGTATTCGCGTTCGAGGAACTGCAATACGCGCAGGTTGTTGAGCGGGTGGATGTCGCAGGCGACCAGCTGCGCCAGCGCGCGCACCCGGGCACGGTCGCGCGGCGCGGCCGGCAGCAGCGGCGGGTCGGGCCACAGTTCGTCGAGATATTCCAGGATCGCCAGCGACTGGCGGATGTTGCGCTCGCCGTGCTGCAGCACCGGCACCAGCTTCTGCGGGTGGGTCTTCGCATAGGCCGGCGCATGCTGCTCGCCGCCGTCGCGCACCAGATGCACCGGCACCTGCTCGTAGCGCAGGCCCTTGAGGTTCAGGCCGATCCGGACCCGGTAGGCGGCGCTGGAGCGCCAGTAGCCGTACAGCTTGAGGCTTTCGTTCATGACGCTCTCCGCTTGAGCGGCGCGGCGGCGCACGACCGCGCACGGTGGCGACCTGGATCGAGGCGATCTTGCGCGCCCGCGCGGCCGGGGGCAAGCCCGGCCGGCAGCGACAGGCTCACGCCGGGCGCTCGATCCGCTGTTCGATCGCGCCGAAGATGTCGCTGCCGTCGCGGGCGCGCATCTCGATCCGGACCACGTCGCCGAAGCTCATGAACGGGGTCTGCGGCTTGCCGGTCTCCAGCGTTTCCACGGTGCGCTTCTCGGCGAAGCAGGACGCCCCGAGCGAAGTGTCCTGATTGGCGACCGTGCCCGAGCCGACGATCGTGCCGGCGGACAGCGGGCGCGTCTTCGCCGCATGCGCGACCAGCTGCGCGAAGTCGAACTGCATGTCCACGCCCGCCTCGGGCGCGCCGAACCAGGCGCCGTTGATGTGGGTGCGCAGCGGCAGGTGCACCTTGTTGTCCTGCCAGGCGTCGCCCAGCTCGTCGGGGGTGACGAACACCGGCGACAGCGCCGAGCGCGGCTTGGACTGCAGGAAGCCGAAGCCCTTGGCCAGTTCGTTCGGGATCAGGTTGCGCAGCGAGACATCGTTGACCAGACCGATCAGCTGGATGTGGCCGGCGGCCTGCTCCGGCGTCACCGCCATCGGCACGTCGTCGGTGACGATCACCACTTCGGCCTCCAGGTCGATGCCGTAGTCCTCGCTCGGCACCCGCACCGGGTCGCGCGGGCCATAGAAGCCGGCGCTGACCGCCTGATACATCAGCGGATCGACGTAGAAGCTCTCCGGCACCTCGGCGCCGCGGGCGCGGCGGACGCGCTCGACGTGCGGCAGGTAGGCGCTGCCGTCGACGAATTCGTAGGCCCGCGGCAGCGGCGCGGCCAGCGCCTGCGGGTCGAGATCGAAAGCGTCTGCGGCAGTCCCGGCGTTGAGGTCCTCGGACAGCGCATTCAGGCGCGGCGCGGTGTTGGACCAGTCCTCCAGCGCACGCTGCAGGGTCGGCGCGATGGCGTCGGCGCGGACCGCGCGACGCAGGTCGCGGGAGACCACGATCAGGGTGCCGTCACGGCCACCTTCCTTCAGGGAACCCAGCTTCATTCGATGCCTCGGACTCGGTTTGGCGAATTGGTTTCAATTGTAACCGATGGTCGCCGGCAGCCACTCAGGCCTCGCTCTGGAACCCCCCGGCGCGGTAGGTCAGCACCAGGGTGTCGCGATGCCCGCCTCCGGCGCCGATCGGCTGGATGGGCGTGGTCTCGTGGATCACCCGGGTATCGTCCAGCAGCAGCAGGCTCCACGGCGCTTCGAGGGTGAAGCGCTGCCCGTCCGGACCGTCGGCGGCGAACACCCGGGTCTCGCCGCCGCGGATCGCCTGCCGGCCGATCAGGAACACGGCGACGAAGTCGACGCCATCGCGGTGCGCGCCCTCCGGCGTCGGCCGGCCGATGCCGTCGGTGGTGTCGATCCGGAACTGGTGGGCCTCGACGAACCAGGGCTCGGCCGCCCGGACCTGCGACAACTGCGCGCCCAGCGCCGAGAGCAGCCGCCGCCACGCCGGCGCATCGGCGATCCGCGCCTGCATCGGCGCGAACCAGCGCTGCAGCCCGCCGTGGAGGGCGTTGTAATCCGGCGGCTGGTAGTGGGCGCGGTGCGGCGCGCGGACCACACCCCCCGCACCGACCTCGAAACAGCCGTGGCGCCGGCGGCGATAGCGGCCGCCGTCGCGGAGATAGTCGTCCGGCGGCAGGTCGTCCCAGTCCGCGGCCAGCGTCTGCAGTGCGGCGATCTCCACGCCGAACAGCGCGGCGACCGTCTCCGGCGCCAGCACCGCGTAACCGCGGCCACGCAGGGCCGGCAGCACTTCGGCGGCGGACAGACAAGGGGGCTGGAAGGTGGCGACCATCGGGCGGAAATCCTGGCGGGGCGGCGGCGTGCCGACGGGGGCGCACGGCCGGGGACGAACGAGGCATGGACGAGGAGACGCATGGGACGCGGACCGCGGCGACGCGACGGTGCCGGGCACTCCCACGCGACGCGGCAAGCCTGCTACTTTAGCGGCCAGACCGGGCATGACGGGGATACGCCTGCGATCCGGATCCATCGCGCGTCTCCATCGCGTCACGAATACAGGGCTGTTGCATCAGGGGCAGGGGTGTCCGACCGCGGGATCGCCATGGGAAGCAGGACGCTGATCGACATCGACCGGTTGCGGACGTTCGCGGAAGCGCCGAGCACCGAAGCGCTGACCGGCATGGTCGATCGCGCGCTGCGCCCGCTCGGCGTCGATTTCTGGTTCTACGCGGTCGATCTGCCGCTGGTCAACGAGCACCCCAACCAGCTGCGCATGGGCACCTATCCCGAGGCCTGGGTGCGGCACTATTTCGAGGTCGACTACATCCGCATCGACCCGATCATCACCCATTGCCACGACCACGCGATCCCGGTGTCCTGGGAGGAAGCCCAGCACCACTACCGCCGGGTGGTCGACCCGCATCTGCAGAAGATCCGCCACATGTTCGGCGAAGCCCGCGAGTTCGGGCTGTCCAACGGGGTCAGCGTGCCGCTGCACGGGCCGGGCGTGTCCTGGGGCCTGATGTCGTTCGCCTCGCGCCATCTCAGCGCGGAGGATTTCGAGGAGCGGTTGCCCGATCTGCATCTGCTCTCGCATTTCGTGCACGAGGCGGCGCGGCAGTTCCTGCGCTCGAAGACCCCGACGCCGCTGCCCGCGCTGACCAAACGCGAGCGCGAATGCCTGTCGTGGGCCGCGGAAGGCAAGACGAGCTGGGAAATCGGACAGTTGCTCAACATCAGCGAGCGCACCTCGATCTTCCACCTCCAGAACGCCACCCACAAGCTCGGCGTCAGCGGTCGCCAGGCCGCGATCGCGCGGGCCATCTCGCTCGGGTTGATCGTCTCGATCCGCGCCTGAACGGGCGCACCGGCCGCACCCGCGGCCTGCGACGCCGCGGCGCGTCCTTCGCGCAGTCTTGCGGCGCAATCATCTGTTGCTTGTCGCGCATGTCAAATTTTCCGAACATCGCGATGCCGAACCGTGTCCGACTCGCGGCCGCATTGCGTCCAAGTGCCTGAATTTCCAGGCTTCGGCAGCGATCAAAGCGGACACCCGTCAACCTGTAAGGTTCGTCAGCTGCAAGAACTGACAGGTGTTCTGCTCACTGGAGCCTCCATTCATGACAGGAGGCAACACGATGGCATCGATCATCATCGGTCGCGCAGGCGAACACGGGCTCGGCGCGAATCTGCTGGACAGCATGTACCGATTGCGCTGCGAGGTTTTCCACCAACGTCTGGGCTGGGACGTGCGGGTCGAGAACGGGCGCGAACACGACTGGTTCGACCTGATCGGTCCGCACTATCTGATCGCGCACGACGGCGCGGCGGCGGCGCTGGGCTGCTGCCGGCTGCTGCCGACGCAGGGACCGAACATGCTGCGCGACATCTTCCCGATGCTGCTCGACAGCGCCGCGGCGCCGACGGGAACCGACATCTGGGAGGTCAGCCGGTTCGCGATCAGCCAGCGCTGCGCGGGCGAAGGCTTCGGCTTCGGCGAGGTGCCGGCGTCGATGCTCGGCGACATGTTCCGCTTCGCCGCGGCACAGGGCGTGCGCGATCTGGTCGGGGTGACCAGCGCGCCGATCGAACGGATGCTGCGCCACCTCGGCCTGCACGTCGAACGGCTGGGTCGACCGCAACGAATCGGCACGGTCATGAGCCTGGCGTTCCATCTGCCGGTGGCCGAGAACCTCGCGGTGGTCGGACCGCTGCCGACGTCCGTGCCGCGCGCCGCCTGAACGGATCGTCCGAAACGATCATGGACAGAGAGTCGCGACGCGTGCCGCTGCGCCGGTGCGCTCAAGCGCGTGCGCCCCCGTGCGGGGGCGCGATCGGGTCGGTGGCCGCCGCGCGGCGCTGTGCCGCGCGGCGGAGAGCGCGTATCGACCGGCAGCTCAGGCCGCGACGGGCGTCGGACGCGAACGGGCGGACAGATCCGCCGGCGCCTCGCGCTGTTCCTGCAGCAGGGCGAGGGTGCCGTCCCAGAGCGCACGACGCGCCTGCAGCGCCGCACGGGCGGCTTCGCGCGCCTCGGGCAGGGCCTCGGGCCGCGCCGCCAGCGCGCTGGCGATCATCCGGCTGGCCGCGGGGCCGTGGCTATCGCCGTCCAGCTCGATATGCCGCAACAGGTAGTACACGAATCCCGGTGCCTGCGACTCGCTCAGGCCCCAATGTTCGAGCAGCCCCTGGAACATCTCCGGGATCACGTTCTCGCGGCCGTAGAAGAAGCTCGCCATGGTCTGCAGGGTGGTGCCGTGCAGACAGGTGTCGAGCGTGTGGCCGACGAAATCGCGGACGAAGCGCGGCGCTTCGGCGGCATCCATCGCCGCTTCGAGCGTCGCACCGCCGCGCAGGGCGTCGAGGAAAGCTTCGAACGGCGCGGTCGGCGCACCGACATCGCGCATGGCGCGCAGGTACAGATCCAGATGGCTGGCGGCATTGCCCTCGGCGTCGACATCGCTTTCCTCGGCCAGCACGATGTCGTTGATGAGCCGCGCCGCGGCCGGATCGGCCGGGGGCATCCAGGGCAGTTCCACGCAGGTCAGATCGCGCTGGAGCCGTTTGGCCAGGGACATGAAATCCCAGACCGCGAACACGTGGACCTGCATGAATCCGCGCAGGGCCTCGATATCGGCGATCCGGGCGAAGACCGGGTGGGTCTCCAGTTCTCGACGCAGTTTGCGCATCGCCGGGGTGAGGACCGGATCCTGCGCTTTCGCTTCCGTTTCGTGATGCATGCGACCTCCTTGATCGAACACGTCATTTGGGGGAAACATCCGGGCGCGACCTTCCCTGGCACACCCGGACGCCACGGCTCCGGCCGAGGCCGGTTCCGGTTCCGCCGGACCCCCGCCTGCGCGTGGGTCCGGATGCGAGACATCCGTGTATCGCTCGTGTCCGATCGGCGACCGCCCTTAGGCGGCGCGCCGGTCGTCAATGCGGCATGTACAGCGGGTACAGGCTGCTTTCCTCGCGCTCGATCCGCTGC